>JAQGNC010000292.1 GCA_028292065.1 Betaproteobacteria bacterium | reverse complement strand
GCCCAACCAGGTGGTGTTCGCGGTGCTCGCGTTCTTCTTCGCATGGCTCGCCACCCTGGTGAGCACCACGCTGCTCCTCACCCTGTCCGGGCTCGACGTGCTGACCGCGTTCTCAGCGAGCGTCGCTTCGCTCAACAACATCGGCCCGGGCCTGCACGAGATCGGGCCCGCCGCCAATTTCTCGGTGCTCGACGACTTCCAGACGTGGGTGTGCACGATCGCGATGCTTTTGGGACGCCTCGAGCTCCTGACCGTGCTCGTGATCCTGACCCCCGGTTTCTGGAGAAAGTAGCCGTTCGCGCAGCGCAGGCGCACCCGCCTGCAGCCTGAGGTTTTTTGCTGCAGGCGAGGCGCCTGGGCTACAGACGCTACAATTCCCCGCATGCAGAAAGTAAACCTCACGCAGCACTTCCTGATTGCGATGCCCGCGATGTCCGACCCGAATTTCGCGAAGTCGCTCACTTACGTGTGCGAGCACAACGACCAGGGGGCGCTCGGCGTGGTGATCAACCGCCCGATCGATATGAACCTGCAGACGCTGCTCGAGCAGGTCGACATCACGCCCGAGATCGGCGATTTCAAAGCGGTGGCGGTGCATTTCGGCGGGCCGGTGCAGGTCGACCGCGGTTTCGTCCTGCACACCCCGCTCGGCGCGTGGCAGTCGACGCTCGCGGTGACGCCGGAGATCGGCCTCACCACCTCGAAAGACATCCTGCAGGCGGTCGCGCGCGGCGAAGGCCCGCGCCAGATGCTGGTGACGCTGGGCTATGCCGGGTGGGCGCCGGGACAGCTCGAGCACGAGCTCGCGCAGAACGCGTGGCTGACCGTCGAGGCGACGCCTGAAATCATTTTCGCGCTCGCCGCCGAGGCCCGGCTGCCCGCGGCGATGAGCCTGCTGGGCGTCGATTACGCGAAGCTCTCGGACGTGGCGGGGCACGCGTGATAAATGCGTGAGGAGTGAGGCGTGAAGCGAATGCGTGAGGCGTGAAGCGTGAGGAGTGAGGCGCGAAGCGAAAGCGTGAGGAGTGAAGCGTGAGGAGTGAGGCGCAAGACCTCCGGCACCGGGAATGACGCACCTCACATGTCACACCTCACTCCTCACTCCTCACTCCTCACGCAGTCACTCCTCACGCAGTCACTGCGCATGACCGCTCCCGACACCTCACCCCTCACGCCTCACGCAGTCAACACCACCCTCCTCGCTTTCGACTTCGGCGAAAAGCGCATCGGGGTCGCCGTCGGCGATCTTTCGCTGCGCATCGCGCACCCGCTGACGACGATCCACGCGGAAGACAACGCGACGCGCTTCGCCGAGATCGGCAAGCTCATCACCGAGTGGCGCCCGGTCCGGCTCATCGTCGGGTTGCCCATGCACGCCGACGGCACCGAGCACGAGGTGAGCCGTCTCGCCCGGCGTTTCGCCCACCGCCTCGAAGGGCGCTTCGGCGTCGCCGTCGAGCTCGTCGACGAGAGACTGACTTCGGTCGCCGCCGAATCGCGCCTGCGCGAAAGCGGCGCCCGCCGCGACGAGATCGAAGCCTCGCTCGACGCCGCGGCCGCCCGCGAGATTCTCGACTCGTATTTCGCGGCCGCGCAGCGCTCGTCATTCCAGGCCCGGGATAGCGCAGGTGATCCGGAATCGATTTGAAGCCCCGCTCACAGTCAAGATGGATCCTGGCCTTCGCCAGGATGACGGCTGCGGCCGCTCGCGGGTCCGGGCCTGCGCCAGGACGACGGCTGCCGGGCGCCCGCGGGGTCAGACCCCCGTTTTGACGTTGGCGTCTGACCCCGGTGTGCCGTGCGCTCGAGGCGTACTTCGCGACCGTCATCCCGGACGCGCGCCAGCGCAAGTGATCCGGGATCCATCTTCAAACCTTCAACGTCAAAATGGGTCCTGGCCTTCGCCAGGACGACGGCTGCGGGCGCTCGCGGGGTCAGACCGCGGTGTGCCGTGCGGGGTGTCCTTGCCAGGACGGCCAGCCGCTGTCGGATGTGGTACCCTTCCCGCCACTTCAGAAACCGACTCCCCGTGGCCACGCCGCTTCCCGACGCCGAGCAGCTCCTGCAGGCGCTCATCGAAAAAATGAAGCCCGACGTCGGGCCCGAAACCGGCATCGTCGGGATCCATACCGGCGGCGTGTGGCTGGCCGAACGCCTGCACGCAGCCCTCGGCGTCCAGACTCCACTCGGCTCGCTCGACGTCGCTTTCTACCGCGACGACTACGACAAGATCGGGCTGCACCGCGACGTAAAACGCTCCGACATCCCTTTCGAAGTCGAAGGCCGGCCGCTGATCCTGGTCGACGACGTGCTCTACACCGGACGCACCATACGCGCCGCGATGAACGAGCTCTTCGATTACGGCCGCCCGGCAAGCATACGGCTTGCCGCACTGATCGATCGCGGGGACCGCGAGCTGCCGATCTGCGCGCAGTGGATCGCCAGCACGCTCGAGCTGCCGCAGACCGAAGGCGTCGAGCTCAAACGCGACGATGACGGCAAGCTGAGCCTTGCGCTGTACAAGAGAAGCGCCCCGGATGTGGCTTGATCCTTCGAATCCGCAGCTCAACAAGAACGGCGAGCTGCATCACCTGCTGAGCCTGGAAGGTCTGCCCGCCGGAATACTCTGGCAGATCCTCGACACCGCGAAATCGTTCGTCGGCGTCACCCAGCGCGAAGTGAAGAAGGTGCCGCTCCTGCGCGGCAAAGCGGTCTTCAATCTCTTCTTCGAGCCGTCGACGCGCACCCGCACCACGTTCGAGATCGCGGCCAAGCGCCTCTCGGCCGACGTGATCAACCTCGCGATCAACATCTCGTCCGCGACCAAGGGCGAAACGGTGCTCGACACCGTCGCCAACCTCGCGGCGATGCAGGCCGACATGTTCATCGTGCGCCACGCGGCGAGCGGCGCGCCGTATCTCATCGCCAAACACGTCGCGCCCGAGATTCACGTGATCAACGCCGGCGACGGCCGCCACGCGCACCCCACGCAGGGCCTGCTCGACGTCTTCACGATCCGCCACTACAAGCAGGACTTCACCAACCTGCGAGTCGCGATCGTCGGCGACATCCTGCACTCGCGCGTCGCGCGCTCGCACATCCACGCGCTGACGATCCTCGGCTGCCCCGAAATCCGCGTGATCGCGCCCAAGACCCTGCTGCCGAGCAACGTCGAAAGCCTCGGCGTTCACGTCTATCACGACATGCGCCAAGGCCTGAAAGACGTCGACGTCGTCATGATGCTGAGGCTGCAGAACGAGCGCATGCAGGGCGCGCTGCTCGCCTCCGCGCAGGAATTCTTCAAGTATTACGGTCTCACCGAAGACAAGCTCGAGCTCGCGAAGCCCGACGCGATCGTGCTGCACCCCGGGCCGATGAACCGCGGGGTCGAGATCGATTCCACCGTCGCCGACGGCACCCAGTCGGTGATCCTGCCGCAGGTGACTTTCGGCATCGCGATCAGGATGGCGGTGATGAGCATCTTGGGCGGCAACTGATGATGGACGCGGAATGCGAAATGATGAATGAAGGACCATCGGCGCGACCGCGTCATTGCTCATTCATCGTTTCGCATACCGCCTTCCGATGAAGCTTCACATCAGAAACGGCCGCGTCGTCGACCCGAAAAACGGCGTCGACGCGGTGCAGGACGTCTACATCGCCGCGGGGAAGATTGTCGCGCTCGGCGAAGCGCCGAAAGGCTATAGCGCGAACCGCACGCTCGACGCGACCAACCTCGTCGTCTGTCCGGGTCTCGTCGATCTCGCCGCGCGGCTGCGCGAGCCCGGTTTCGAGTACATGGCGACGCTCGATTCGGAGATGGAAGCCGCGGTCGCAGGCGGAGTGACGAGCCTCGCGTGCCCGCCCGACACCGACCCGCCGCTCGACGAGCCGGGTCTGGTGGAGATGCTCAAGTTCCGCGCGAAGACGCTCAACCGCGCGCGCGTCTATCCGATCGGCGCGCTCACCCAGAGCCTGCAAGGCAGCCGGCTCACCGAAATGGCCGAGCTGCGCGACGCGGGCTGTGTCGCGTTCTCGCAGGCCGACATGCCTTTCGCCGACAACCAGGTGCTGTTCCTCGCGCTGCAGTACGCATCGACTTTCGGTTTCCCGGTGTGGCTGCGCGCGCAGGACCAGGCGCTCGCCCGCAGCGGTGTGGCGCATGACGGCAAGGTCGCGACGCGGCTCGGCCTGCCTGGAATTCCGGTGACCGCGGAGACCGCCGCGATGGCGATCATCCTGCTGCTCGCCCGCGAGACCGGCGCGCGCGTGCACCTCGCCCGGGTCTCGAGCGCCGAAGGCATCGAGATGATCCGCCGCGCCAAAGCCGAAGGGATCGCGGTCACATGCGACATCGCCGTGCACCACGCGCACATGTCCGAAATGGACATCGGCTACTTCGATCCGAACTGCCGGGTGCTGCCGCCTTTCAGGAGCGAGCGCGACCGCGCGGCGCTGCGCGGCGGCCTTGCCGACGGCACCGTCGACGCGGTGTGCTCCGACCACAGCCCGGTCGACGAAGACGCCAAGCAGCTGCCTTTCAGCGAAGCCGAGCCGGGGGTGACCGGCCTCGAGCTGCTGCTGCCGCTGACGCTCAAATGGGCGACCGAGAGCGGCGTGCCGCTGTCGACCGCGATCGCGCGCATGACGTGCGACGCCGCCCGGGTGCTCGGGATCGACGCTGGCCATCTCTCGCCCGGCGCCGCGGCCGACGTGTGCATTTTCGACCCGGACCGCTACTGGAAAGTGGAGGCCTCGGCGCTCAAAAGCCAGGGCAGGAACACGCCTTTCCTCGGCTACGAAATCGCGGGAAGGGTCTGTTACACCGTGGTCGAAGGGCAGGTGGTTTTCGAGGCCGCAACCGCTTTCGGCAAACGCGCATCGGGGACTGCGGCCGTCCACGCCAAGCGTCCGTAGACCGTCCCGGCGCATGGCGTCAGTTCGTCATCCGGCGCGGCCAGGATTCCATCCCTGAGGTCGAAGTTCAAAATGGATTCCGGATCACTTGCGCTACCGCGCGTCCGGAATGACGGCTTTGTGGACGCTGGTCATCGTCGCATGTGAGCGCACACTTACGATTCTCGTCGCTAAGAATCAACCACTTAGCTCGACCCCCTGCCGCGGCTGTTAAACTTCCCGCGAGTCTCCCTCCGCATTGAATGCGGCGACGGCGGCCCCATATTTGCACAACGTGCGCTGCTTGCCGGGTGCCGCGCAACCGCACAGCGACCCCGGCCCTTCCGTTTACCGCTTACCGCTGACGAGACATGAACCCTTCAAGCAATCCGCTACTCGATTTTTCCGGACTTCCCCGCTTCGCCGATTTCAAGTGCGAGTACGTCACCCCCGCCGTCGATGCCCTCATCGCCGAGAACCGCGCGATGACCGAGCGCATGGTCGCGCCCGACGTGCCTGCGACGTGGGACGATTTCATCGAGCCCCTCGAAGACGCCAACGAGCGCCTCGGCCGCGCGTGGGGCCAGGTCGGTCACCTGAACGCGGTCATGAACAGCCCCGAGCTGCGCGAGGTGTACAACGCCAACCTGCCGAAGATCACGCAGTACTACACCGAGGTCTCCCAGCACCAGGGCCTGTACGAGAAGTACAAGGCCCTCCGTAACTCGGCCGGTTTCGAGAAGCTCACCCCCGCCCAGAAGCGGATCATCGAAAACGAGCTGCGCGATTTCCGGCTCGGCGGCGCGGAGCTCTCCGAAGCCGACAAAGGCCGGTTCATGGGAATTCGCGAAAGGCTCTCGCAGGCCTCATCGCGCTTCAGCGATAACCTGCTCGACGCGACGAACGCGTTCTCCCATTACGTCACCGATCCGGCGCAAGTCGCCGGCATACCCGAAGACGTGCTCCAGCCCGCGCGCGAAGCGGCGCAGGAGGACGGGCGCGAAGGCTGGAAATTCACGCTCCATGCGCCGTCGTACATTCCGGTGCTGCAATACGCGGACGACCGGAACTTACGCGAGCTCATGTATCGCGGCTACGTCACGCGCGCGTCCGAATTCGGCAAGCCCGAGTGGAACAACACCCCGCTCATCAAGGACATCCTGACGCTGCGCCGCGAGCTCGCGCAGCTCCTCGGCTTCGGGAGCTACGCCGACTATTCGCTCACCGCGAAAATGGCCGATTCGCCGCAGCAGGTGCTCGAGTTTCTCAACGAGCTCGCCTTGCGCGCCAAGCCGTATGCGCAGCGCGACCTCGACGAGGTGTCGCAGTTCGCGCGCACCGAGCTCGGCCTGGCGACGCTCGAAGCGTGGGACATCGCGTACGCGTCCGAGAAGCTGCGGGTCGCGCGCTACGCGTTCTCCGACCAGGAAGTGAAGCAGTACTTCCCCGAGACCAGCGTCATGCCCGGCATGTTCCGGGTGATCGAGACCCTCTACGGCCTGTCTATCACGCCGGCGGAAGCGCCGGTGTGGCATCCGGATGTGCGCTTCTACGCCCTGCGCGACCGCGCGGGAACCCTCGTCGGCGAGTTCTACGTCGATCTCTACGCCCGCACGACCAAGCGCGGCGGCGCGTGGATGGACGAAGCGATCACGCGCAGGCGCAAGGCGGACGGGGTGCAGGTCCCGGTCGCGTACCTGAACTGCAATTTCTCGCCGCCCGTCGGGGGGAAAGCCGCGGTCTTCACGCACGATGAAGTCATCACGCTCTTCCACGAATTCGGCCACGGGCTGCATCACCTGCTCACCCGCGTCGATTACCTCGGCGTGTCGGGAATCAACGGCGTCGAATGGGACGCGGTCGAGCTCCCCAGCCAGTTCATGGAGAACTTCACGTGGGAGTGGGCCGTTCTCGAGCCCATGACGCGGCACGTGGAAACCGGGGCCAGGCTTCCTCGCGCGCTCTTCGACAAGATGCTCGCCGCGAAGAATTTCCAGAGCGGGCTGCACACGATGCGCCAGCTCGAATTCTCCCTGTTCGATCTGCACCTGCATTACGAGTACGAGCCGGAAGCCGGCGTGACCCCGCTCGAGCTGCTCGAACAGGTCCGCTCGCGAGTCGCGGTGCTCTTCCCACCGCCGTACAACCGCTTCCCGAACAACTTCTCGCACATCTTCGCGGGCGGCTATGCCGCAGGCTATTACAGCTACAAGTGGGCGGAAGTGCTCTCGGCGGACGCTTACAGCCTCTTCGAAGAGCACGGCGTGCTCGATCCGGAGACCGGAAAACGCTTCTGGAACGAGATCCTCGGCGTCGGCGGCAGCCGGCCGGCCCTCGAATCGTTCGTCGCGTTCCGCGGGCGGGAGCCGAAGATCGATGCGCTGCTGAGGCACTCGGGGATGGTGGAAGCGTAGGACTTCAGGGGGAGGCGCGTTTATCCCTGTCCGGATGAAGGTCCCCTCCCCTAGAGGGGGAGGGACAGGGTGGGGGTGGTTTGGATAAGCATCGCGAGAACGTGATAGCGCTTCACCGTTCACCGCCCACGGCCGTAAATGCTAGAGTGACCGCCGCCTCGTCATCCGCCCGGAGCCCCTTCATGCGAACCCTCCCCCTCACCGCCCTTGCTTTCGCCCTCGCCGCCGCGCCGCTCGGCGCCGCGCAGCTCTACCGCTGGGTCGACGACAAAGGCCGGGTGGAATGGCGCGACACGCCGCCTCCGCCCGAGGCGAAGAACGTCGAGCAGCGTAACGTCGGCGCGAACACGATCCAGACCTCGACGGTGCCTTACGGCATGCAGCAGGCGATCAAGAACTTTCCGGTGACTCTGTGGGCTTTCGACTGCGGCGAGCCGTGCACGGTGGCGCGCAACCACCTGGCGCGCCGCGGCGTGCCTTACACCGAGCGCAACGCACAGAGGGAGTCCGATGCGCTGAAGAAGCTCACCGGCCAGATCGACGTCCCGGTGCTCCTCGTCGGCACGCGCGCGGTCAAGGGCTATCTCGACACCGACTGGGACGCCGCGCTCGACGCCGCGGGTTATCCGCGCACCGCGCCCCCGGGCATGAAGCCGCAAGCGCAGGCGCCTGCCGCCAAACCCGCTGAAAAGCCTGCGCCGGGCGCTGTAAAATAGCGCGAGTGCTGCCGCATTCCTGACCCGGCGGCACGGCTCGCCCCCCGCCCTTCGAAATCGTCGCGGGCCTCGTCTCCACACCCGTCACCCCCGCTGTGAGCCCCTCCCCGTGAATACGGCTGCGATCGCAAACCACCTGAAGAACCTGCTGGTGCGCGCCGAGATCGGCGTGAACCGCGCGCTCGGCAGGCAGTTCATCCCGCGGACCCGCTCGCTGTTTCACATCGAGACGAGCAGCGCCTGCAATCTGAAGTGCCGCTTCTGCGCGTACACCAAGAAGTCGACGCCGAAAGTCAGCATGGGCTTCGATGCTTTCGAGCACACGGTCGAGCAGGCGCTGGCGCTCGGCTACCGGCGCTTCGAGCTGACGCCGTGCACCGGCGACGTCTTCATGGACAAGACGATATTCGCCAAGCTCGAGTTCCTCGAGCAGCACGCGCAGGTCGAGTCCTACGAGTTCTTCACCAATCTGACGATCCCCAAGCCCGACACCACGAAACGCCTCGCGGCGCTGCGCAAGCTGCGGCACCTCACCGTCAGCGTCTACGGCCACGACCTCGAGAGCTTTATCGCGATCACGGTCGGCACGCCGATGCTCTACAACCGGCTGCTCGGCAATCTGGAAGCGCTGCTGGAGATCGCCCCTGCGTCGTCCTTCGAAGTCGCGATCGGCCTGCGTTCGACTCGCAAACGGCCCAAGGCCGCGGACAGCGATCTGCTGCGCATCGTCGAGCGCTTTCGCGCCGCCGGTCACGAGATCTGGCTTTCCCCCGGCGTGTACAACAACTGGGGCGGCTATATCTCGCAGAAGGACGTCGAAGGACTCGACATGCACATCAACTCGACCGAGTCGGCGTACAAGTTCGGCGCGTGCGAGAAGCTTTTCGATTCGGTGCAGGTGCTCGCGACCGGCGTGGTGAACGCCTGCGCGTGCCGCGACGTCGACGCGACACTGCAGATCGGCAACGTCGGCGAAGCGCCGCTCGCCGAGATCCTCTCGCCTTCCAATCCGCGCTACATGGCGATCATCGAAGGCCAGCAGCGCGGCGAGTTCGGTGCGATCTGCAAAAGCTGCGATTTCTACAAGAGCATTTACCACCACCGCTCGCACTATCGCCGCGAAGGGATCGCGACGATCACACTCGACGAGTTCAAGCAGCAATTGCAGGGCTCGCGAAGCGCCGCAACGGCAGTTTCGACCGCGGCCGAACCGGATCCGCAGACCCGCGCGGGCGCCGCCTAGCAGCCCTGAATGAGTTGGCTCATGAAATCGGCGCGGTCGGCGATCCCGTCCTTGAACGTCGTGACCGCCGCGTTCGTTCCGGCCTCGGCCCGCATCAGGCTCAACACCGCGTGAACGTCACCCGTGCTGCTCGTCCTGATCGTCACCGCGACCGACTCCACGCCGTAAAGCGGAACCACTTCCGCGCTCCGGCCGGCGCTCCTCGCATGCTCGACGAGACACGCGGCGGCCTGCTCGGGCGGCTTCGAAAGGCGCAGCGTCGAGCGCTGGTAGATGTCACCCGAGGGCTGCGGCTGCGCGGAAACCCTCGCGCAGGCGACGATCGTCAACATCGCTGCGGAGAGGATGCATGCCCCGACGCGTTTCGCGTGAATGTTGCTGTAGCTCGAAAACATCTTCATGGAGTATTGGACGGATTCGCACCGCACTGATGACGTGGAGCGTGCGTGTTGCAACACACGTGCCACTGCTTGCGCTGGAGAGCCGGCATACGTCCAGCTGATTTTGCGGTTACGATCGCGCCATGAAACTCGCCACCTGGAACGTCAATTCACTCAACGTGCGTCTTCCCCACGTGCTCGACTGGACGGCCAGGCACCAGCCGGACGTGCTGTGCCTGCAGGAGACCAAGCTCGAAGATCCCAAGTTTCCCGCGGACGCTTTGCGCGATGCCGGTTATGAGGCGATCGTGCACGGGCAGAAGACTTACAACGGCGTCGCGATACTGTCGCGATTGCCGATGAGCGAGGCGCAAAGCGGCATCCCCGGTTTCGACGACGAGCAGAAGCGCGTGCTCAGCGCGACGATCTCCGGCGTTCGCGTGGTGTGCGCGTACGTGCCGAACGGCGAGAACCTCACCTCGCCGAAGTTCGAATACAAGATGAAGTGGATGGAGGCTTTTCGACTGTGGCTGAAAGACGAGCTCGAGCGTTATCCGAAGCTCGCCGTCGTCGGCGACTACAACGTCGCGCCGGAAGCGCAGGACGTGCACGATCCTGCGTTATGGGAGAACAAGATCCATTTCACCGAGCCCGAGCGCAAACAGCTCCACGCGCTGTTCGACATCGGGCTGGTCGATGCTTTCAGGCTGTTCGACCAGCCTGAGCGCTCGTACACGTGGTGGGATTACCGGATGATGGCTTTCAGGCGAAAGATGGGCCTGCGCATCGACCACATCCTGCTCTCACCCGAGCTCGCGAAGCTGTGCACGTCGTGCACGATCGACGTCGAGCCGCGGCGGCTCGAGCGGCCTTCGGATCACGCGCCCGTGGTCGCTGAGCTGAAGGTCTGAAGCTTTAACGCGAAGGACGCAAAGG
>JAQGNC010000541.1 GCA_028292065.1 Betaproteobacteria bacterium | reverse complement strand
CCTGTTCCTGCCGACGGCGAGCCACCTCATCAGCACGCTCCAGGCGCAGCGCAACCTCCTCGGTAGAGATTTCATTGCCGTGGCGCGAGTCGCGACGACGCCTTTCGTGGTGGTCGTGGATGCGGCGCTGCCGGTGAAAACCTTCGCCGAATGGATCGCGTATGCCAAGGCGCGCCCCGGGCAGCTGCTGTACGGCTCAGACGGCCAGTGGGGATCGAACCACCTGTGCATGGATGCGGTGAACACCCGCGCGGGGCTGAACCTCGATCATGTCCCCTACAAGAGCAGCGCGCTCGTGCTGCAGGATCTCGCGGGTGGGCGCATCCATGCGTACTGCGCGGCGGCGCCTTTGCTCGCGTCGATCGTGCAGACGGGCAAGATGAGGGCACTGGCGATCACGTATCAGAAGCCGACACCGCTTGCGCCGGGCGTGCCGCCGGTCTCCGATACGCTGCCCGGGTTCGAGATGCTGGGCTGGTACGGGTTGCTGGCTCCGCTGCGCACGCCGCCGCACCTGGTCTCACGCATCAACGGCGCGGTGGTGAACGCGTTGAAGGACCCCCAACTCCAGGAGCAGTTGATCAGGGTCGGCGCCGAAGCAAGCGGCAGCACGTCGGAGGAATTCGCCGCGTTCCTGCAGAAGGAAACCCAGCGCTGGGAGAAAGTGCTGCGCCAAGGCGCGGCGCTTTCGAAGGGGTAGCCAAAGCGCTGCACCGCTGATCGCGCGGGCGCGGTGTCTCCGAACGCCGACGAGAGCTTCTCGTCACCGGGCCGGAAGATTGCCTATCTATGGGATGTCCCCTCGAAGCGACGTCCCAATGACCGAACACCCGCCCGCAAGTCGCTCCAGACGCCGTGGCCGCGCCAGAAAAGCCGCCGTGGCCGCGCTTGCCGTCGTCGCCGTGTCCGCTGCGGGCGTGTGGCTCCTCTCGCGCGAGTCGACGCTTCTGTGGGCGGCCGACCACCTCATGGACCGCTTCGACGGGCGCCTGGAGCTCGTCGGCGTGAAAGGTTCCCTGCTCGGCACGATCGACGTCGCCCAGATCCGGCTCGAGGACAAGTTCGGCAAGCTCGCGATCGACGACGCGCACATGAAGTGGCGGCCGGCGCGCCTCTTCATGGGGCAGGTCGCGGTCGGCGAGATGACCGCGAACAACGTCGCACTCGAGCTCGCGCCGTCCCCGGATGAGGCGCGGAAGCCGCCTGAGTCCCTGCGCTCGCCGATCTCTTTCGCAGTCACCGATTTTGAGATTGCGAAGCTCACCGTCTCGAACGACGCGGGCACTCACGAGATCAGCAACCTGCACGCGGCGTTCGCGGGCAGCAAGCATTCCCTGCAAGCCGAAGTGAAATCGCTGGCGACGCAGTGGGGCAACATCCGTGGCGAGGTGAAGCTCGGCGCCGACGCGCCTTTCGCGCTCGACGGCAGCATCGCGCTGACTTCGCTCAACGCCGACGATTATTCGGTGACGACGACGCTCGGCGGCTCGCTCATGAACGCCGAAGCGGCGATCGATGCGAAAGCGCGCGAGGCGAGCGCCACTGCAAAGCTCGCCGTCGCGCCTTACGATCCGCAGCCGCTGACGCAGCTCCAGTTCTCCGCGAAGGATTTCGATCCTCGCGCGTGGGTGAAGACCGCGCCGACCGCGGCATTGAGCGGCGAAGGCAGCATCGTCGCCGACGCGCAGCGCACGCTGAGCGGCATCGTCACGCTGGTCAATGCGAAGCCGGGAATGATCGACGCCCAGAGGCTGCCGTTCTCCCGAGCGTCGGCGACCCTGCAAGGCACGCCCGCCGAGCTCGCGCTCGGCGACGTGAGGCTCGATCTCGCGGAAGCGGGACATTTCGCCGGCACCGGCGCGTGGCGCGAAGGCATGCTCGACGTGAAGCTCGCCACGGGCAATCTCAACCTGCACGGCATGCAGGCGCGTCTGCACAAGACGCAGCTCGCCGGCCGCCTCGAGCTGGGCGGCAACGGCGCGGCTCAGCGCGTGAAGCTCGCCCTCGCGCAGGCGCCGTATCAGTTCCGCTTCAACGGCGCGCTGGCCGATGGCGTCGCGACGATCGGCGAAGCGTATGCGCGCGCAGGCAGCGCCCAGCTCGCCACTCACGGAACGATCGCGCTCAACGCGCAGAAGAACTTCACGGTGGGCGGCAAGCTCAGCAATTTCGATCCGTCGAAGTTCGGCGCGTATCCCGCTGCCACGATCAACAGCCGGTTCGACCTGAAAGGCCAGATCGATCCGGTGATCCAGGTCGCCGCCGACGTGAGCGTGACTGACAGCCGCCTCTTCGGCCTGCCGGCGACGATCAAAGGCACGGTGCGATCGAAGAACACCGATCATCCGGACATCGCGATGGACGTCGCGTTGAACATCGGCCAGACGCGCGTGACGGCCAAAGGTACGGTGCGCGACCCGGCGGCGATGCAGGCGATGGACCTGCAATTGACGCTCGCCGGCGCGAGCCTCGACGAGCTGTACAAGATCGCCGGCGTGCCGCTGCCGCCCACACCCGCTTATCGCCTCGGCGGCCGCCTCGTGCACACCGCAGATGTGTGGGAGCTGCGCCAGTTCACCGGCGCGGTCGGCGACAGCGATCTCTCGGGCAGCTTCCTCGTCGATCGCGGCCGCGCGCCGCAATTGATGAAAGCCGACCTCACGTCCAAGCGTCTCGATCTCGCCGACCTCGCCGGTTTCATCGGCGCGGAGAAAACCGCGACGGGCAAGGTGGCGACACCGCATTCCACGCGGGTTCTTCCGGACACGCCGTACAACCTCGAGAAGCTCAAAGCGGCCGACGCCGACATCCGCTTCCAGGGTAAGCAGGTGATCACCGAGAAGCTGCCGATCGACGACATGAGCGCGCACCTCATCGTGAAGAACGGCGTGCTCACGCTGGCGCCGCTTAACTTCGGCGTCGCCGGGGGGCATCTCGTTTCAGACATCACGCTCGACGGCAGCGCGTCGGTGATCGCGTCGCGCGCCGACATCCGCGTGCAATCGCTGCAGCTCGCGAGACTGTTGCCGCAGCTCAAGATCGCCAAGGCAAGCGTGGGCGAGATGGACGGGCGGGTCAGGCTCGCCTCGCGCGGCAACTCGATCGCGGCGATGCTCGGGTCGGCCAATGGCGAGACTTCGCTCGTGGTCGGCGAAGGCGAAGTCAGCGATCTCATGCTGCGGCTGTCCAACCTGGATATCGCCAACACCCTGCTCGTGCTGTTGCGCGGCGACCGCAACATCCCGATCCGCTGCATGGTCGCCGATCTCGCGTGGGAGAACGGGGTCATGCACCCGCGGCAGTTCATCCTCGATACGCAGCACACGACGCTGGTCGGCGAAGGCAAGGCGAACTTCAGCGACGAGACGCTCGACCTGCGGCTCGTGTCGCAGCCCAAAGGCAAGAGCCTCGTGTCGCTGCGCGGCCCGATCAACGTTCGCGGCACGTTCGGCGCGCCTTCGGTGTTGCCCGACCTGAAAAGGCTGACCGCGCGCGGAGTGGCGGCCGTGGCGCTGTCGGTGGTGGCGACCCCGCTGGCGGCGATCGTGCCTTTCGTCCAGTTCGGCAAAGGCCAGGACCTGCAGTGCGGCCCGCTCGTCGAGACCGCCAAGCGCCAGATTCAGAATCCGGCGCCGATCGCGGTCGCGGCCAAACGCTGAGGGCGCAGCAGGCGCCGACGTGCGTAGTGAAGGGCGTCGGCGACGAACGCTTCGAGATTGCTTCGTCGCGCCGCTCCTCGCAATGACCCGGAGGTTGTCATCGCGAGGCGGCTCCGCAGGAACGCCGTGGCGATCTCGTGGCGCACGAAAACTTTACGTTCGCAACGAGATTGCTTCGTCGCCGCGCTTCTCGCAATGACAGCCGGCTTAAGCGCGGCGCTTTTTGATGCGCGTCAGCCTTCGGGAGTTCGCGGTGGCGCGCTTGTGAACCGGGCCGAGCGCTTTTTCGATGAGTTTCACCGCGGCGCGCTGCCGCTGAGGCCGCGTGGGACCGGCAAGCGCGGCGAGCGCGGGCAGCGACGCCGCGGTTTGCGTGAGTGGGCGGTAGGCGCTGAGCCACCACGGCGTCATCCATATCCGCATCCATTTCATCGCGGCGCTGCGGGCGTACTCCTGCTGCGTGGTCGCCAGCTGGCGGCTCATCGCGAACATCGACTCCCACAACGCGCTGACTTTCTCGGGGACCATGCGCGAGAACTCGGCGCGATCGCGGGCATCGGGGTTCGCGCCTGCGGCGAGCATGCGCGCGGTGCGTATGGCGACCACCTGCGGCGCGGCGATCGCGAGCTCCGCGACCTTCGTGGCTAGTCCGGTCCTGCTCCTGCGTTTCAGGCGGCGCATATCGATCCCTTCCTTTTCAGGTGTTCTGGTGCTCCAGGAAAAACCGCAGCATCTCGCGGCTGGCGTCGGGCCCCTTCGGATCGGCGAAGGAGCCGTCCGCGCTGCCGCCCGACCACGCGTGTGCCGCGCCGTGCACGAGCCATTGCTCGAGGACCGGCTTGCCCGCGGTGTCGCGATGAGTCGTGCGGGTGTAGGCGCGGCCGGCGACGTCACCGTGCTCGACACTCGTCACGTGCTCGGCGTAGGCGTTGTCGCGGGCTTTCGCTTCCATCGACGCGGCGGAAGCATGCGCGATCAACTCGTCGCCATTGCTCGGGTGCACCGTGGTGTCGTTGTCGCCGTGGAAGACGATCGTCGGCACGCTGCGGGCCGGCGCGTCGCGGCGCGATTTACGCTTGACCGGCTTCGACCGGTCTCCGCGCATCGCTGCGAACGCCGAAGCCACGTCGCGCGCAGCCTGGTAAGGCAGGCCGGAGTGGATCCCGAGCGCCGCGTAGAGGTCGGGGTAAGTCGTTCCCATGACGGCTGCCATCGCGCCTCCCGCAGAAAGGCCGGCGACATACACGCGGCGCGAATCGAGCCCGTAGGCGGCGACGACCTCGCGCGTAATGCCCGCGATCAGCGAAGGCTCTCCGCCTTCGCGCTTCTGGTGCCGCGTCTCGAACCAGTTCCAGCAGTTCGCCCCGTTCGCCTTGGCGGCCTGCTCCGGATACACGACGAGGAAGCCGTGCGCTTCGGCCAGCTCGTTCATGCGGGTGCCGGCGGCGAAATCGTCCGGATTCTGCTTACAGCCGTGGAGCATGACGACCAGCGGCATCGCCTGCCCGTCATACGTGCCGGGGATGTAGACCTTGTAGTCGCGGGTGCCGGCGGCGTTCGAGTAGCTGCGCGAGATGAATTCCCCGTGCTCGCGCGTCGGCGCCGCGGGTGCGCGGCGGGCGATATCGCGTTCCGCGCGGGCGCGCGGCTGCACCGCCGGCTCGTCGACCACGCGACACGTTCCCTCGATGACGTCGATTTCGGTCGCCTCGGGCTCGGCAGCGCCGGTCAGCCCGCGCAAGGCGCGCTGGATGGCGTCGGTCGCCTCGGTCAGCTTGCCGCCGCGGACCAGACGGGTGGCATAGGCGAGCCCGGCAGGTATTTTCATGTTCATCGTGTGGTGGTTCCCAGAAAGTTTTCAGCGCGATCGCACCGGATGGTGCGTTGCAATAATTTCGTTGGAATGCAGGCTATCAGAAACGTCGAGGGTTGAGGGATGTTTATACATTAATCGTCTGATCTGTACCCGTAGCCCGACAAGTTGTAATGCGGCAGCAATTTGTCTCATCTGTGTATAGCGGCACCGCATACCTGCTGCAGAGCAACAAATATGCCGCAGTGCACGGTTCCAGGGTGGGGGGTGCCGTCGTCCTGACGTTCCGCCAGGATGCATGTCGACGTTCAGCCGAAGACAAAAATGGAGTCCGGATCACCGCCGGAATGACGATTGCCCCGTGCTGAATTCTGTATCCTGAGTGCCGAAACGGCGCTCTGATTACTGAAGGCCGCTCAAAATCCACGTCCACGGAGGTCGTCATGGTGGCAAATGCCAGAAGTCGAGGGGGTGCACCGGTCCATGTGCGTAAGCTCGTCATGGGCTTTATCGCGGGCTTTATCGCGGTGCTGTTGTTTCACCAGCCGGCGCTGGCGGTGCTGGCGAAGATCGGATTCGTGCAAGCCGGGACGTACTCGATGGCGGCGGCCGGGCCTCTGCATGTGCCCCAGGTGGTCTCGCTCGCGTTCTGGGGCGGGGTGTGGGGCGTGCTTTTCGCCGCGATCGAGCATCGCTTCCCGCGAGGGGCGATGTACTGGGTGTACGCGCTCGCGTTCGGCGCAATCCTGCCGAGCCTCGTCGCGTGGTTCGTCGTCGCCCCGATGAAGGGGCTGCCGATGGCGGCGGGCTGGCAGGCGAGCCGGATGGCGACCGGCCTCATCATCAATGGTGCGTGGGGCGTGGGAACGGCGCTGCTGTTCTCGCTCACGCGACGGATCGGGTAGGGTGGGTCGGCCTCGGTCCAAACC
>JAQGNC010000534.1 GCA_028292065.1 Betaproteobacteria bacterium | reverse complement strand
TGCCGTCGATGACGCCGATGATGTCGGCGATCTTCTTCGACGACTCGTTGATCGCGGACATCCGCTGCACCGCGTCGGCGACCACGTGGCCGCCTTTGACCGCGACTTCCGACGCGGTGGCGGCGAGCCGGCTCGCCTGCCGGGCGTTGTCGGCGTTGTGCTTGACCGTGCTCGTGAGCTCTTCCATCGACGACGCGGTCTCCTCCAGGCTCGACGCCTGTTCTTCGGTGCGGTGCGAAAGATCCGCGTTGCCCGCGGCGATCTCGCCCGAGGCGTGGGCGATCACCTCGGTGCCGCTGCGTACGTCGGTCACGATGTTGCGCAGGTTCGCGTTCATGCGCTTCAACGCCGCCGCCAGCTGGCCGAGCTCATCGGTCGAATTCACTTCGATGTCCGACGTGAGATCGCCTTCGGCGACCCGGTCGGCGATCTGCACCGCACGCTTGAGCGGCCGGGTGATCGAGCGCGTCAGCGCATAGGCCAGGAGTGCCGCCACGACCACGAACGCGCCGCAGATGGCGCCGACGATGGTGATCATGCGCGCCGAGGCGGCCTGCGCGGCGGCCTGGGCTTCCAGGCGGTTTCTGGAGTATTCGTCGATGAAAGCGGCCATCGCCGCTTCATAACCCTTGAGCCCGGGGGTGAACTTCGTCTCGAACTGGATCGAGGCGCCGGCGTCGCCCGCTTTTTTCAGCTTGAGCGTCTCCTCACGTGCGGCGATATAGGTCTTGCGCGCATCGGCGATGGCGGCGAAGCTCTTGCGCTCCGCGTCGCTGAGCGGCATCGCCTCGATGCGTTTTTGCATCTCGCTGATCTTGCCGGTCACTTCCTTCATCGCGGGCGCCAGGCGCTCGCCGAGCTTCTCGTCAGCGCTCAGCAGGGCGGCGACAGTGCGCGCGGCATTGGCGCCCGTCTGCGCCTGCCATTGGGCGAGCAGGACCCGCACGCTCATCAGCTCGGTGATCTCGGCCGATTGGGCGCGCAACGCATCGATCTGCCAGCCGCCCAGGCCGGCGATGCCTGCGACCATGACGCCCAGCACGACGAACACTGTCGCCATGCGCGTTCCCAGCTTCATCGATTTCATCATTTCGCTCATCCACAAGTGATTTGCGCGATCGGCCGCGAAGCGTCACGGCCACCGAACTGCTGCTGCACGTCGCGCGTGGTCCGGGCGCGGCCGGGTCCTGCGTTCGTTGCGGTATTGCGCCGCGCCGGCGGGCAGTCGATGCCTGCTTCTCCTTTACGGCTGTCGCGGCCCCGACTTGACAGCGGCGCGGCGGGAAGCCGGGAGCGCCCTCGCCGCGCCTTAGCGCCGGGCGCACGCGCGGCTTCGACCGCGCGTGGAGCGGGATGCGGGTCTGGAAAGCGATGCCGCTCGTCAGTGCGTCGCCGAATCCATCAGCGCCATTTCAGCGCCGGTCATGAGCTTCTCGATGTCGATGAGGATCAGCATGCGGTCCTCCACCGTCCCCAGCCCGGTGATGTACTGCGTGTCGAAAGCCGACGAGAAATCCGGCGCGGGCCGCATCTGCTCGGCGCTGAGCCCGATCACGTCCGACACCGCGTCGACCACCATCCCCACCACCCGGCCGGCGACGTTGAGGATGATCACGACCGTGAACTGGTCGTACTCGGCGGTGCCGAGGTTGAACCTGATCCGCATGTCGACGATCGGCACGATCGTGCCGCGCAGGTTGACGACCCCCTTGATGAAGGCCGGGGCGTTCGCGATCGCGGTCGGTTTTTCGTAACCGCGGATCTCCTGCACTTTCAGTATGTCCACACCGTACTCTTCGCCGCCGAGGGTGAACGTGAGGTACTCCTGGGTCGGACCGGGGCCGGCCGCGTGCGGCGCCCCGGCAGCGTGCTGCGTGCTTTGCATCATCATTTCAATGCTCCTTGAATGTCATCGTGCGCGGGCCGCGAGGCCCCGGTGTTGCGTGGTCTTGTTCCTATGTGGGTCTGCCCCGGTTTAAACCGGGGTCTGACCCCAAAAAGCCGGGGTCAGACCCCGAGGGCTAGAACTCGCTCCACCCGTCGTCGGTGCCGGTCTTCTTCGCCGGCGCGTCCGGAAGGCTGCGCGATGCGGCCTGACGTTTGACCGGCAGGCGCTCGACGTTCTTGGCGCGGGCGGGACTTCTGCGCTCCGCCACAGCGGCGACGTTCACCGTCGATTTCGCTGGCGCGGGCGCCGAGCGCTCCGCGTCGTGCGAGATCCTGAACACCGCCACGGCGTGCTCGAGCTGCTGCGCCTGCTCGCGCATCGATTCCGCCGCGGCAGCCGCTTCTTCGACGAGCGCGGCATTCTGCTGCGTCACCTGGTCCATCTGCATCACGGCCTGGTTGACCTGCTCGATGCCCGAGCTTTGCTCCTGCGAAGCCGAGGTGATCTCGGCGATGATGTCGGTCACCTGCTTGACCGACCTCACGACTTCTTCCATCGTCTTGCCGGCCTCGTCGACGAGCCTGGTGCCGTTGCCGACCTTCTCGACCGAATTACCGATGAGCTCCTTGATCTCCTTGGCCGCCGCCGCGCTCCTCTGAGCGAGGTTGCGCACTTCGGTCGCGACCACCGCAAAGCCGCGGCCCTGCTCGCCGGCACGCGCCGCTTCGACCGCGGCGTTGAGCGCGAGGATATTGGTCTGGAAAGCGATGCCGTCGATGACCGAGATGATGTCGGCGATCTTCTTCGACGCTTCGTTGATCGACGCCATGGTCTCGACGACCTGGCCCACGACGGTCCCGCCCTTGACCGCGACTTCGGACGCGCCGGCAGCAAGCTTGTTCGCCTGGCGTGCGTTCTCGGCGTTCTGCTTGACGGTCGACGTGAGCTCTTCCATCGACGACGCCGTCTCTTCGAGCGATGAGGCCTGTTCCTCGGTGCGCTGCGAAAGGTCCGCGTTGCCGGCGGCGATCTGCTTGGACGCGGTCGAAATCGAGTCGGTGCCGGTGCGCACCTCGGTCACGATCGACTTGAGGCTTTCGTTCATCTGCTTGAGCGCCTGGAGCAGGAGCCCGGTCTCGTCCTTTGAGGTCGCCGTGATCGTACTGGTCAAGTCGCCGTTCGCAACGCGCTGTGCCACGCCCACCGCCTCATTCAGCGGCCGTGTGATGCTGCGCGTGACCCACCACGCGAACAGCATCGACACCAGCAGCGCGACGCCCGACAGGCCGATCACCCACGCACGGCTCGAAGCGAAGGTGCTCGTGCTCGCCGCACCGGACTCCTCGAGAACCTTCTGCTGTAAATCCATCAGCTCCCGCAAGGCGGTTGAGAACGCCTGGAGCGCTTCGTAGGCTTCGCCATCGGCGAACTTGATCGCCTCGTCGCGCTCGCCGTCCTGCGCGAGCTTGAGCACCTTCTGCGCATCCGTGACATACCGGTCGCGGGCGGCTTTAGCCTTGGCGAGCACTTCCTTCGCATCCGGGCGCTTGATGAGCCCGGTCACCTGCTCGAGCTCTGCGGTGAATTTTTTCTGGGCGGTATCGAAACGCTGGTAAGCCTTGCCCGCCTGTTCCTTGTCGGTCGCAATGGCGATCTGCAGCACCCGCGCCATGCTGCCGCGGGTATAGTCGAGCGCTTCGGTGACGAGCTTTATTTTCGTCCAGTCGTCCTTGACGATGCCTTCGGTCAGGGAGTTGAGCACTCCCATGTTGAATATGCCGGCGAACGCGACCGCCGCCATGAACGACAGCGAAAGGCCGAAGCCCACGCCCAGCCGGACACCTACTTTCAAATCTGCGATACGCATTCGAATACTCCTGTATTCACCGGTTTATTAGGGTTCACCACTCGGGGTTTTTCGCCGCGCCCACACGTGGCGCGCAGACCTGCGCGCCGACCGGGGTCGGCTGTGGCGGCATGATTCGCGCCGCGACGCACCACCAGTGCATTTGCACAAGCTGTTTACGGCGCAGCGCGCCGCGTCTGTAGGGAAACCTTGACACCTCGCGCGGCAGCGCAGCAAACGGCGCTGCCCTTTTCACGCGCCCGGCGCGGGGCCGTCCATCAATGCAAACGGCGCTCGTGTCGACACGAGCGCCGTTTGGAAGGCGCAGGCACGTGCGGGTGGACCGCGCCTCAGCGCTCCTGCTTCTCGCAGGGCGCAGTGCCGGTCACGCCTCAGCGTGGGTGGCGCAATCCATCAGCGCCGTTTCAGCGCAGGTCACGAGCTTCTCGATGTCGATGAGGATCAGCATCGGTGCCGGTCTTCTTCGGCTCCCCTGCCGCAGCATCGAGCGGTTTTTTCAGCGGCAGCCGTGTCACGTTCGTCGGCCGCGTGGGCGCTCTACGTTCCCCGGGATGCGTAAGCTTCGCGCGCGGCGCCATGATGGCGGATGCAGCCGTCGCGGGTCGCTCGCCGCGGAGCTCGAATACCGCCACGGCGTCGGACAGCCTGTTCGCCTGCTGGTGCATCGATTCGGCGGCGGCCGCGGCCTCTTCGACGAGCGCCGCGTTCTGCTGGGTCATGCGGTCCATCTGGATGACCGCCTGGTTCACCTGCTCGATGCCGGAGCTCTGCTCCCGCGCAGCCGAGCTGATTTCGCCGATGATCCCGGTGACTCGCTTCACCGACGAGACGACTTCTCCCATCGTCCTGCCTGCCTCGTCGACGAGCCT
>JAQGNC010000509.1 GCA_028292065.1 Betaproteobacteria bacterium | reverse complement strand
ATTGCCCTTCGACAAGCTCAGGACAGGCTTCGTCGCAGTCGCTCCTCGCAATGACACCTAAAATTCTCTTGGGCCTCGCGCTGCTGATCGCGTTACCCGCGAATGCCCAGCGCGACGCCGACGCCGACGCCGCATACCCCTCGCGCGTCATCCGCCTCATCACGCCGTTCAGCGCCGGCAGCACGCTCGACGTCATGGCGAGGCTCGTGGCCGAGCGCCTCACCGGCGCGCTCGCGCACAACGTGGTCGTCGACAACCGGCCCGGCGCCAACGGCGTGATCGGGATCGACCTCGTCGCGAAAGCGCCGCCAGACGGCTACACGATGCTCCTCACGACCGGTTCGTTCACCGGCAACATCGTGCTCTACAAAAAGCTGCCGTACGACGGTGTTCGCGATTTCGCGCCGGTCACGCAGATCGCGCGGTCGTACGGGCTCGTGCTCGTGGTGCATCCCGGTGTTCCCGCGCAGTCGGTCAAAGAGCTGATCGCGCTGGCGAAGACCCGCAAGATGAGCTACGGCTCGAGCGGCGTGGGCAACATCACGCATCTGGTGCCGGAGCTTTTCAACACCCTCGCGGGACTTCAGATCCAGCACGTGCCTTACAAAGGCAGCGGCCCCGCGTTGACCGACGTGCTCGGGCGCCAGATCGAGATGACGTGGGTCTCGACCGTGTTCGTTCAGCCTTTCATCAAGGACGGCCGGGTGCGTCCGCTCGCCCTCACCGGCGAGGAGCGCTCGCCGGTGCTCCCGGACATTCCGACCTTTCGCGAGATCGGTTTTCGCGACCTCGTGATGACCGGCTGGTACGGCCTTTGGTTTCCCGCGAGAACGCCGGCCGCGCGCGTGAGCCGTATACAGTCCGAGATCAGGAAAGGCATCGCGAGCCCGGAGATGAAAGCGCGTCTCGACGATCTCGGCCTGGTCGGTGTCGGTTCGACGCCTGCGGAGTTCGCGAAATTCCTGCAGGAAGACATCGAATTGCAGAGTCGTATCGTCAAAAGAGCGGGCATCCCGCAGCAGTAAGATCAACGACTGAAAGCTGCTATAACCACAAATGTCTTTGCGAGGAACGCAGACCCTTCGACTCAGCTCAGGACAGGCGAAGCAATCCCGAGGCGCTCGAAAAAGGCCGTGCGCCACGCGATCGCCACGGCGGCCCCTGCGGCCGCCTCGCGATGACAACTTGAGGATAGCCGCAGGCTTTCATTGATGGATAAATCGAAAAAGAACGTCGCGCTGCTCTGCGCGTGCCAGGCGCTGCTGCTCGTCAACAACTCGGTGCTGATCACCGTCAACGCGCTCGCGGGTTACGCGCTCGCGACGAACAAAAGCCTCGCGACGCTGCCGGTCACGGCGTATTTCCTCGGGTCGGCGCTCGCCGCGTTCCCGGTCTCGATGCTCATGAAGCGCTACGGCCGCCGGGCGGGTTTTTCCGCGGGCGCCGGGTGCGGCATGACCGGTGCGCTGGTGTGCGCCACCGCGGTTTACATCCAGAGCTTCTGGCTCCTGTGTGCGGGAACGCTCGTGCTCGGGGCGTATTTCGCGTCCGGCCAGTTCTATCGCTTCGCGGCCGCTGAGACCGTGGCGCCGAGCTATAAAGCGCGGGCGATATCGCTCGTGCTCGCCGGCGGCATCGTCGGCGGGTTCGTCGGTCCGGAAACAAGCAAGCTCACGCGCGCGATCATCGAGGGCCACCTGTACGCGGGACCTTATTTCTCGCTCGTCGGATTCGCGCTGCTGACGATCCTCGTGGTGCGCTGGCTCGATATCCCGCCTCTCAGCGCGGCGGACAGCCAAGGCGAAGGCCGGCCGATCGGCGTCATCGCGAGGCAGCCGGCGTTCATCGTCGCGGTGCTGTGCGGGGTCGTGAGCTACGGCGTCATGAACCTGCTGATGACCGCGACACCGCTCGCGATGGTCGCGTGCGAGCATCCTTTCAGCGCCGCGGCTTTCGTCATCCAGTGGCACCTCGTGGCGATGTTCGCGCCGTCGTTCGTGACCGGCAGCATCATCAAGCGCATCGGTCTGTTGCCGGTGATGATCATCGGCGCCGCGCTGATGGGCATCTGCGTCGTCGTTGCGATCAGCGGCATCGACGTCATGCATTTCTGGATCGCGCTCGTGCTGCTCGGCGTCGGCTGGAATTTCATGTATCTGGGCGCGACGACGCTCCTCACCGAAACGCACACGCCCGCAGAGCGCGGCAAAGTGCAGGGCGCCAATGACACCGCGATCTCGTCGACGATGGTGCTGAGCTCGCTCTCGGTCGGCGCGCTCTTCACCTATCAGGGGTGGCAGGTCATGAACGTGCTCGCCGCACCTTTCATCGCGGTCGCGGCGATGGCGCTCGTGTGGCTTGCGGTTTCGCGGCGGGGGCGGGGGGCTGTGCTCTAGAGCACACCGGGGTCTGACCCCAAAAAACCGGGGTCAGACCCCAAGCCGGGGTCTGACCCCGCGCGCCTAAGGCAGCACCTCGACGCTGATCTTCGCGTCCCGGATGAGCTTGCGCCAGGTCTGGAGATCGTCGCGGATCATCTGGAGATAGCCTTCCGGGGTCGAGGTCGCGGGCTCGAGACCGCTTACTTCGAAGCGCTGGATCGACTCCGGCGTCGCGAGCCCTTTCACCATGACCGTGTTGAGCTTGTCGACGATCGATTTCGATGTTCCCGCCGGCGCGACGATGCCCCACCAGCCGGTGTTGTAGAAACCCGGAATCGTTTCGGCGATCGCGGGGATGTCGGGCGCGGACTTCAGCCGCTGCGGGTGCCCGATGCCGATCACCTTGAGGCGCCCGGCGCGGTGGTGGGGAAGCACCTGGAGCAGACCCTGGAACGCAAGCTGTATCTGCCCGCCGAGGAGGTCGGTGACGACCGGCGCGCCGCCTTTGTACGGCACGTGGACCATCTGGATGCCCGCCAGCGTCATCAGTTGCGCGCCGCCGAGATGATTCGGCGTGCCGACGCCCGGAGAGCCGAAGTTGAGCTTGCCCGGCGACGCTTTCGCCAGGTCGATCAGCTCCCGCACGTTGTTCGCAGGCACGCTGCCCGCGAGCACGAGCGAGTACGGGACGTAAGTCGCCAGGCCTATCGTCGCGAAATCCTTCAGGGGATCGTAAGGGATCTTCTTGCCCATCAGCGCAGGGCCCGACACGAGCCCGCCGGTGGTGGCGAGGAGCAGGGTGTAGCCGTCGGGTGCTGCCCGCGCACCGACTGCATGACCGAGCGTCGCCGCGCCGCCGGGACGGTTGTCGATGACCACGGGTTGCCCGAGCGCTTTCGAGAACTGCGTGCCGACTTCACGCGCGGTGAAATCGGTGCCCGAGCCCGGCGGATACGGAACGATCAGGCGGATGGGGCGGTTCGGATACCCCGCTTCACGCGCGGCTGCGAACGCGCTCGTGCTTGCGAGTGCCAGCGCCAGTGCAACCGCGCCGCGGCAGACGTCAGGAATGCGGGCCCGTGTCGTCGCGAGGTTCATCATCGGTGAGCCGTCGGGCCGGTTAAGATGTGTCCGAACAATGCTACGCCACTCCCTGGCGCACACGAACAGGTTCTGGAGGAGAGATGGGATTACGTCGTATCGGGCTGCTCGCCGCGTTTGCCGCCTTCGCGTTCGGCGCCGCGGCGCACGCGCAATACCCCGCGAAGCCGCTGCGCCTCATCGTCCCGTTTCCGCCCGGCGGCGGCACCGATGCGATGGCGCGCGTGCTCGCGCCCAAGCTCGGCGAAGGGCTCGGCCAGCAGGTGGTGATCGACAACCGCGGCGGCGCGGGCGCGACGATCGGCACCGAGGTCGCGGCGAAAGCGCCGCCGGACGGCTATACGCTGCTGCTGATGACCGTGACCAACGCGGTGAGCATGAGCCTGTATCCGAACCTGAAATTCGACCTCGTTCGCGACTTCGCGCCGGTGACGAAGCTCGCGACGACGCCTCACGTGCTCGTCGTGCACCCGTCGGTACCGGCGACGACGGTCAGGGAGCTCGTCGCGATCGCGAAAGCGCGGCCCGGCGCGCTGGTGTACTCGTCGTCGGGAACCGGGTCGGTGTCGCACCTCGCCGGCGAGTATTTCGGTTTCCTGACCGGAACGAAGATGCTGCACGTGCCGTACAAAGGCGGCGGACCGTCGGTCACCGCCCTCGTCAGCGGAGAGGCGGCGGTGGGTTTTGCGACGATGCCTTCGGTGCTGGCGCAGGTGAAGGCGGGGCGGCTGCGAGCGATTGCGATGACGACCGCCCAGCGGTCGCCGTCGCTGCCGGGGGTACCCACCGTGGCCGAAGCGGGCATCGCGAATTACGACGTCGGCTCGTGGTACGGCCTTTCGGCGCCTGCAGGCACGTCGCGCGAGATCGTTTCGAGGCTGCACGACGTGACGCTCAGGCTGCTCGCGCAAGCGGACGTGAAGGAGCGCCTCGCCGCGAACGGGTTCGAAGTCCTCGTGAGCACGTCGGGGCAGTACGGCGAGTTCGTGCGAGCGGAAGTCGAGCGCTGGGGCAAGGTCGTGAAAGCGTCGGGCACGAAGGCGGAGTAAGCGTCGGCGCTGCGCATCGACACGCCCGCACGTCCGGCGCGTCGTCACGTCACTGCCGCGTCGGGCATAATCGCCGTGCCAGGAGGATACTTCCCAATGTTGACAGCTGTTGATGATTCCGCACGTACCCGTGTCGCAGTAACCCCCATGAAAGCGCCGATCGGTGCGCTGGTCGAATGCGGTGATGTAAAGACGATGGACGCGCGCACGTTCGACGCTGTGCATCGCGCGTTTCTGGACAACCTCGTGATCCTGATTCGCGGCCAGGACCTCGCGGTCGCGGAACTGCTCGCGTTCGGCCGGCGTTTCGGTGAGCTCAGTCCCGCCGCGCCGGTGCATAAAGGCCAGAAACCGCGCGAGTATCCCGAGCTCGCGGTGATTTCGAACGTCGTCGAAAACGGCGTCTCGATCGGCGGACTCGGCGACGGCGAAGCGGTGTGGCACACCGACAGCTGCTTCAACGACGTGCCGCCGAGCGCGAGCATCCTCTATTCGCTCGAGATTCCGCCCGTCGGCGGCGATACCGGTTTTTCCAACATGTATCTCGCGCTCGAGACCCTGTCGGCCGAGCTGCGCAAGGCCATCCGCGGCAGAACGATCAAGCACGACAAGCGCTACACCTCGGGCGGGCAGCTGCGCCCCGGGTACACCGGTGAAGAAGACATCCGCACCACCCCCGGTCCCAGACATCCGATCGTGCGCAGGCACCCCGAAACCGGCTACGACGCGCTGTACCTCGGACGCCGCCCGCACGCTTACGTCGACGGCCTGCCGCTCGATGAATCCGAAGCGCTGCTCGACGCGCTGTGGGGGCACGCCGCCGATCCCGCTTTCGCGTGGCATCACCAGTGGAAGGTCGGTGACATCCTGGTGTGGGACAACCGCTGTGCCATGCACCGCCGCGATGCTTTCGACCCTGCGGCACGCCGCATCATGAATCGCACCCAGTGCATGGGAACGCCGATCGCCGAAGCGACGGGCGACCCGGCAGGCCCGCGCCATCCGCGCGCCGCATGAACGATAAACAAAGGTAGAAGCTCAGCATGTTGTTGAAAGTCGCATTCGCAGTCGCAGCATCGATGTCCGCACTCGTCATCGCGCCTGGCGCACAAGCGCAGAACTATCCCGTCAAAGCGGTGCGCGTGGTGATCCCGTGGCCGGCCGGAGGCCTGACCGACGTCGCCGGCAGGATTTACTTCCAGAAGATTTCGGAATCGATGGGCCAGCCGTTCATCGTCGACAACCGTCCCGGTGCGACCGGCAGCATCGGCTCGGAGGCGGTCGCGAAATCGCCGCCGGACGGTTACACGCTGATGGTTCATTCGGCGAGCCACGTCAGCAATCCGTGGATCTATCCGAAGCTCAATTACGACACGTTCCGCGATCTGGTCCCGGTCGGGCTGCTCGTCGCACAGACCGGGCTGCTCGTGGCGCATCCGTCGCTGCCGGTGAAGAACGTGAAGGAGCTCGTCGCGCTCGCGCGCTCGCGGCCCGACCAGGTGCTGTATGCGTCTTCGGGCGGCGGCAGCTTCTCGCACATGGCGCTCGCACTGATGAATTCGATGAGCAACACGAAGATGCTGCACATTCCCTACAAGGGCGGCGGGCCGGCGAGCACCGCGGTGCTCGCGGGCGAGACGCAGCTCCTCGTGAGCACCCCGGCGGCAGCGCTGACACACCTGCAGAGCAAACGCTTGCGCCTCCTCGGCGTGACTTCGGATACCCGTCTCAAGCAGTTCCCCGATACCCCGACCGTCGCCGAAGCCGGGGTGCCGGGTTACGAGTTCCGCGGCTGGGTCGCGGTGCTCGCGCCGGCCGGCACGCCGAAGCCTGTGGTCGATCGACTGAACGCGGAAATCAAAAAAGTGGTCGACAGCCGTGACAACAGGCTCGACGCGTTCGAGCCGTGGTACATGACGCCCGAGCAGACGGCGGCGCGCTTCAAGTCCGATTACGAGAAATACGGCAGGATCTTCAAGGTGATTGGAACGAAATTCGAATGAGGCTGCGGAGTGAGTCGAAGCCGATCATCCTGAAGTGTCATCCCCGGACGCCGGGCGCCGCCGTGCGATCGATCGCGGCGCGCGTGTCGAGTAGCGACGGAGCGCTCGCGGTCGCGTATACGCTCGAAGGCGACCTCGCGCGCATCCGCGTGCCCGAGCCGCATCCGCCGGGCTTCGCGGACGATCTGTGGAAACACACATGCTTCGAGATGTTTGTGCGTGAAAGGGGCGCCGAGGCTTATCGAGAATTCAATTTCTCGCCTTCGGGTGAATGGGCGGCGTATGCCTTCGAGCGTTATCGTGAGGGAATGCGGCGCTGCGACGGCGTCGATCCGCGTGTCACTGTGCGCACGAGCGCGGTCGGCGTCGAGCTCGATGCAGTGATGCCGCTCGACGCGATCCCGTGCGGCGCGGTGCTTACCGTCGGTCTTGCAGCAGTGATCGAAGACGTCGACGGCACCTTGTCCTACTGGGCTCTGGCACATCCTGCCGGGAAGCCCGATTTCCACGATCCCGAAGCTTTCGCAATCGAGCTCGGCGAGTCGGGGGGCAGACCCCGGTTCTCACGGTTAGGGTCTGACCCCGGTTTATGAATTTCGCAACATTGGGGTCAGACCCCGGTTTTCACGGTTGGGGTCTGACCCCGGTTTATGAATGTCGCAACGTTGGGGTCTGACCCCGGTTTATGAACTTCGGCATCGACCGATTACTGAACGAGCCCGCGCTGCGCGAGCCGCTCGCGGGAAAGCGCGTGGCGCTCCTCGCGCATCCGGCGTCGGTCACGCGAGATCTGGTGCACTCGCTCGACGTGCTCAAAGCGTGCGGCGACATCGAGCTCAGCGCCGCGTTCGGCCCGCAGCACGGCCTGCGCGGCGACAAGCAGGACAACATGGTCGAGTCGCCCGACTTTACCGACCCGGT
>JAQGNC010000501.1 GCA_028292065.1 Betaproteobacteria bacterium | reverse complement strand
AAATGGATTCTGGATCACCTGCGCTACCGCGCGTCCAGAATGACGAACTACTCGAGGCCCGACTTCCGTCATTCTGGCGAAGGCCAGTATCCATTTTGACGTTAATGCGGCTGAAAATGGATTCTGGATCACCTGCGCTACCGCGCGTCCAGAATGACGATCCTTACGCCTACCCCGCGCTTGCGCAAGCGGCGGTGCTCCGTCAGCGTTTCGGGTCGTGCACCTCGCGGCTGTCTTCGGGCGCGTCGCTGCGCTCGGTCATGCCGTAGTCGCGAATGACCGACGCGACTCGCAGCCGGTAATCGGCGAACACCCCGCCGCGGCCCAGGGCCTGCGCGTCGCGATGGCCTTGCAGGGTGCGCCATTGCCGCACCGCTTCTTCGTCGCGCCAGAACGAGAGCGACACGAACTTACCCGGCGTGGTGACGCTCTCGAAGCGCTCGATCGATATGAAGCCGTCGATCTTCGCGAGGTCCGCTCCGAGCGTGCCTGCGATGTCGAAATACTCGGCCGCTTTGCCGGCGGCGGGCCACACTTCGAAGATGACAGCGATCATGGGGGCCTCCGTGCAACTGTCTAGAAGCGCAACGCTTCGAAGCCGGCGCGCGGCTTCGCGCCCCAGCCGTCATTCCGGACGCGCGCGAGCGCAAGTGATCCGGAATCCATTTTGAGCCCGTTCGACGTAAACATGGATACTGGCCCGCGGCGGAATGACGACGCCAGCACTACTTGCCGAGCCCCAGGCGCTTGGCGACTTCGGTATACGCTTTTGCGCGCTCGCGCATGAACGGCTCCATCTTGTCGACGCCGACATTGACGAGCTCGAAGCCGCTCTTGAACGCGAGCTCCTTCATTTCCGGATCGTTGTTCAGGGTCGCCCACAGGTCGGACATGCGCTTGCGGGCGGCTGCGGGCGTCGACTTCGGCATGCCGATGCCGCGATACGCGCCGTCGATCCAGTCGAAGCCCAGCTCCTTGAACGTCGGCGTGTCGGGCAGCAGGGGATGGCGCTTGTCCATCGCCACCGCGATCGCGCGGAGCTTCCCTTTGTTATTGATCGCGAAAGCGGAGTACGACATCGCGCCGGTCACGTGCGAGCCAAGCACCGCGGTCGTCAGATCGCCGGTGCCCTTGAAAGGCACATAAGTCGTCTTGATGCCGGCGACCTGGTTGAGCTTTTCGTGAGCGGCGTGGTTCGCGGAGTTGGTGCCGGAGCCCGCGAAGGTCAGGTCGCCGGGCTTGGCCTTGGCCATCTTCACGAGGTCGGAGAAGGTCTTGATCGGGCTGCCTTCGGTCACAATGATGGCGTCCGGCGTGTAGTGAAACCAGTACACCGGGGTGATGTCCTCGGTCTTGTACTGAACCTGGCCTTCGAGCGGCTGGAGCACGATGTGCGGCAGGTTGACGCCCACGACGTTGTAGCCGTCGGCAGGCAGCGCGTTCATCTGCGCCCACATGAGCCCGCCGCCCGCGCCCGGTTTGTACTGGACGATCGTCTCGATCGCGGGGCATTTCTTCTTCAGCAGCAGCTGCTGATGACGCGCGGCGATGTCCGACTCTCCGCCGGCGGGGAAAGCCTGCCAGTACAGGACGTTCTTTTCGGGACACCACGCCTGCGCTGCGGCCTGGCTTGCGGCGAACGCGCTGCCGAGCGCGAAAACGGCTATGGAGAATGTGCGACGGTTCATGATTCCTCCGGGGTGAGCTTGTTCGGGAACGATAACATAGACGTGCCGTCATTCTGGCGCAGGCCAGAATCCATGTTGACGTTAATGTACTGAGAATGGATTCCGGATCACCTGCGCTACCGCGCGTCCGGAATGACGGACTACTCGAGGTCCAGCGCTCGCACGTTCTTCTTCGCGCGGCACTCTTCGACGTTCCGGCGCAGCGCCTCGAGCACATTTTCGCCATCGCGCACTGCGCGCAGCACGAGGAGCGGATGCGTCGTGTCGGTCGTTCGCACCATGATGTTGCCGAGCGAAAAAATGCGCAGGAAGAACGGCTGCTCGAGCCGGTAATCGCGCACTCGATACAGCTCGATCTCGTCGAGGATGCGGTTCAGCACGCCCTGGCGCAGCTTCAGGCGCTCGGTCGTGAGCTCGTAGCGGATGTTCTTCACGACGAGCCACTTCCACAGCGCGACGAAAATCGGCACGACGAGCCAGCACAAAAGCACGCACACCACGAACACCGGCAGGTTCACGACCTGCGAAGGCGATCCGGCCCACACGACTTCTTCGTTTTGCATCCGGTGCTCCAGTGATTACATCAGGCGAACGTGAGTGGGCGACACGCCGACCTGGACGCGTTCGCCGGGTGCGAAAACTTTCTCGCCGGAGAAATGCGGCTGATCGGCGGTCAGCGCGATGTCCTGCACGTGTACCGAGTACCGCACGAACTCGCCGAGGAACTCGCGATCCGCGATTATGCCTGCGGCCCACGCGCGCGGTGAGTCGTCCCGTGCCGCCGCGAGCACGAGCGAGTGCGGACGGATCGCGATCTCGGCCACACCCGGCGCGGCTTTCGCCAGCGGCAGGTGGATCGCACCGAACACCGGCGTGCGGAACGTGACGCCCCCCACGGCCGCTTCGACCGTTCCCGGAAGGAGGTTGATGCTGCCGACGAAATTGGCGACGAAGCGGTTCGCCGGCTCGTCGTAGAGCGCCATCGGAGTGCCGACCTGCTGGATCACCCCCTGGTCCATCACCGCGATGCGGTCCGCGGTCGTCATCGCTTCTTCCTGGTCGTGCGTGACGAAGATCGTGGTGATGCCGAGCTTGCGCTGCAATGAACGCAGCTCGGTTCTCATCTGCACGCGAAGCTTGGCGTCGAGATTCGACAGGGGCTCGTCCAGCAGCAGCACCTGCGGCTCGATGGCGATGGTGCGCGCGAGCGCCACGCGCTGCTGCTGGCCGCCCGAGAGCTGGCTTGGCCTGCGCTGCGCGTACTCGGCGAGGTTCACCAGCGCGAGCGCGGCACGGACTTTCTCGTCGATCAGCGCTTTCGGGAGCTTCCGTTCCTCGAGGCCGAAAGCGACGTTCTGGCGCACCGTCATGTGCGGCCACAGCGCGTAGTTCTGGAACACCATGCCGACGTCGCGCCGCCACGGCGGCACGTTCGACACATCGCGCCCATCGATCAGCAGCTGCCCCGACTGCGCGGCATTGAAGCCGGCGATGAGGCGCAGCAGCGTCGATTTGCCCGAGCCCGACGGGCCG
>JAQGNC010000498.1 GCA_028292065.1 Betaproteobacteria bacterium | reverse complement strand
GATTCCGCGCTCGGCCGTTATCGAGAGCACGCAGCCGCGCCCGGGCGTCTTCGGTCCCAGTCCCCTCACACCGCTGCAGACCCTGCGCAGCCCGTACGCGCCCGCCGGCGTGCCGGCGACAGTCGCGCCCTCGGCGCCGGGCGCAACGTCGAAGGCGGCGGCCCCGTCCGACACGCAGTCGCGCGTCTCGGTGCCCGAAGTGCCTCCGGTGTCGTCACCGGCGTCTACGCAGCCGGCGCCCGAGAAGGCCAGCGAAGGAACGCCGACCACGATCGAGCCGTCGCCCTGAGCGCGACCCTCGTTCCGATGCCGACGTGGAGCCGGCGCACCCGCGCGCGGTGTGCCGCGCGTTCGATCCTCGGCGCGGCCGCCTTCGCGGTCGCGATCCTCGACGCCCACGGCGCGGCACCGGGAGCGCCGACCTATGCCGAGGTCGCGCCGATATTCAACAGCCGCTGCACCCTGTGCCACAGCGGCGCGGCGGCGCCGAACGGGGTGCAGCTCGACAGCTATGAACGCGTGATCAAGGGAGGCAAGAACGGTCCGGTGGTCATTCCCGGAACCCCAGGTGCGAGCGAGCTCGTCAAACGCATCCGTGGCGAGCGCCTGCCGCGCATGCCGCTCACCGGGCCGCCTTATCTTGGCGACGCCGAGATCGCGCTCGTGGAAGCCTGGATACAGGCCGGCGCGCCGCAAGGCGGAGAAGCGCCGGCGCCCGCACAACCCGCGCGCGCACCGCCCGCGCCCGGCACTCCGGTCACTTACGCGCACGTCGAGCCGATTCTCGCGCGCTGCGTGAAATGCCACGTCGAAAGCGGGGGGTTGCGCGGCCCTCCGCCTGAAGGTTATGTGTTGCGCACCTATGAGCAGACGCTCGCGGCGGGTGAGCGCGTGCGCGTCGTGCCGGGCAACCCCGCCGCAAGCGCGCTCCTGCGACGGGTGAAAGGGCTGGAGCGGCCGCGCATGCCGTTCGACGGCCCGCCGTGGCTCGGCGACGCGGAGATCGCCCTGATCGAGCGCTGGATCATCGACGGCGCGCGCGACCGTGACGGCAAGCCTGCGCCGGTCCCGGCAGGCGCCCAGGTACGCCTGCGCGGGACGCTCACGGCGCCACGTGAAATCGACGGGGTGCCATTCAGTCCCGAGGGTGCGCGGACCGAGCGAGGGCTACGCACCGGCGCGTCAGCTGAGCTGCGCGGCGTGGTGCAGCCGGACGGCACGATACGCGCGACGCGCGTGCGGCCGCGCTGACACTTCGACGCGTCGCGCGGGCTGCTAGAACGAATACGGCACGTTCAGCGAGAACGTCAGGTCCGGATTCGGCCCGCCGATGCGCATGGCGACGGCCGGCTCCATGAATAAGCCGGGAGCGAGCATCCAGGTCATGCCGAGCTGGAGCTGGTAGCGCTCGCGTGACGGCGGAATCGATGTACCGTCCGCGCTGCGCGAGGTTCGGTACGTGGCGACGAACAGCGAACTGAGCGCGAGCGAATCGTTGAGGGCGTAGGTGTAACCCAGGCTCGCGCCGAGATTGTGCTTCGCGAGCGAGCGTCGCGAGTCCCCCGGCTCGACCGACAGCCCGTGAAGGTAACTGAACCCCGCGAAAATCACCGCGGGATCGAAGCTTTTCGCTATCACCGTGCCGGTGCCGACGCCGCGGTCACCCGCTCCGGTCGGCACCACGCCGTCGAGGCTCCAGATCACGTTCGGCCGGCCCGCGGCTTCGCGCATCGCCACACCGAGCAGCGACACCGCAGCGTCCGCGACATAGTTGTCGTGCGTGATGCGCGGCGCGGTCGTTCCGGTGATCGTCGCGTCGGCGTAGGTCGCGGTGCGGCGCCACACGCCCGGCACGCGCAGCGTGAGTTGCAGGTCCTCGCGCAGCCCGTAGCGCACGGTTGCACTCGCGCCCACGGTGCGCTGCTCCTCGCGCACGACCGGGAACAGGGTCTGCTCGCTGTGGGAATACGAAACACCGACGTCCAGCGTTGCGGCACGCGCTCTGAGCAGCACACGCTGGTCGCGCAACGCGATCTCCTCGGCGCTGCGGATCGTCGGACGCTCTCCGACGGTGGGCGGCGGCGCCTGCGGACCGCTCGGCGCGGGTTTGGCGGCGGCATCGAGTTGTGCGAGGCGCGGAAGGACTTCCGGCATCGCGCCGCGTGCATTCGTCGCACTGAGCTCGCGAGAGCTGAGCAGGCCCGGGCTCATCGCGCCCGCGGCTGGCGCAGCGCCCGGTATCCCGGCGGCCTGCTCGCCTTTCAGCCAGTCGAGCACGGCGGCGCGCGAGAAGCGCCAGGCATCGCCGACACGACGCGCCGGTAAGCGCTGAGTCTCGGCCATCGCGCGGACGGTCGCGGGGTTCACGCGCAGCAGCGCTGCGGCCTCGTCGAGGTCGAGCACTTCGTGCTGTGAGACCGGTGCGGCCGTGGCGCCGGTCGATGCCGCCCACGGCGCGCCGACCGCGGCGAGCGCAGCAAGAGTGACGACCCGCGACATGTCGAAGCGCTTCACGGCGCTACCTGTTCGGGACGAGCAAGGGAAACGGTGTGCCGATCGCCATCAGCCGCTGCGCGCTCGACACTTCCGGCGGTGGATCGGGAGAGCCGGCGAGCTGCAGCGGATAGCGCTCCGGCCACACGCCGTCCGCGCGCTCCACCGCGAAGATCACCCCGCGGCCGGACTCGTCCAGCCACATCTCGAGGAAGCGATAGACCGGCATGCGCACGTTGCCGAGCGAAGGGTCGGCGAGGTGCACGCGGTCGCCCTGAATGCCTTTGAGCACCGCGAAGTGCTCGTGCCCGCGCGGCTTGATGAATACGATGACCGGTCGCGACAGCTTCCCGAGCTCGCCGGCCCGGATGCGGAAGCCCTGCGCCTTATGACCGCGCTGTTCGGCGAGCTGCTGCAGGTCGAACAGCGACAGCCCTTTTTTCTGCAGCGCATCGAGCGCCCCGGCCGAGCGCGACTCGAGCAGCGACCGCAGTATCGCGTCCTCGTCCACGGCATCGCCGAGCCCATGGGTGAGGAGTGTCGCGAGCGATGCCGAGCCGCAGGAGTAGTCGAAGCGCTGCCTCACCACCCCTGCGTCGCGCAACGCGCGCACCGACGTGACGGAGAGCTCCATACGCGCCGCACCCGCGTTGACCACGACCTGCGAATCCGCGCACCCGCCCGACGCGGGCCATGCAGCGACGCACGCGAATAGCGCGGCGAGCATCGAACCGCGCGCCATCGGCGCACGGCGGGCGCGCGGGTTCAGGCGAGCGGCTCGGAGTAGGCCCGGCATGACGGTAAATTAACATACGCGCCGTGCCGCGGCCGGGAGCGCACAAGGATACGGCCCCGTTCGGGGCCGTATCGCCGGCACAGGCTCACACCGGTAGAGCTAGCAGGTCTTGCAGGGCGTGAGCAGGCCGTGCTTCGCGAACGCCGCGTTGATCGCAGTGGCGTTGGCGATGTTGTAGGCGGCCAGCTTCAGGGCGGCGGCCTGCAGCTTGGGATACTTGGCCAGCGTTGCCGCCTGGGCAGTGAGCGCGGCAGCGATGTCGAATGCATTGAGCTCGCCCGAAATCGACTGCATCTCCGCGGCCGACAAGCTCTGGGCTTCGAGTCCGCGCAGGGCGGCGAAGTCGCTATCGCTGCGTGGCGCGGCGAAGGTCCCGGCGGAAAACAGCATCGCTGCGCCGAACATCGAAGCGGCTACACGTTTTATTCTCATGATCGAAGACTCCGGTGATTAGGGAACGACTGCGTCGGCAACACACCCTTCCGAGCGCCTGAACAACGTTAACAGAGGCGGCGACGGGGAAGATGCGACACGTTGCCGCACGCGGAGTCATCGGGTCGCAGCGGGCGGGCGCGCGCTGCCGGACACTAATCGTCGACGTCGATCAACCTGTCGCCGTCGGGCTCGGGCTTGCCGCTCGCCGCGACCGCCGCGAAGTCGAAGAGCTTGCGGTCCATCAGGTGTGACGGGCGCACGTCCTGGAGGCTGCGCAGGATGCTCTCCACACGCCCCGGATTGCGCTTCTCCCACTCCTTCAGCATCGCTTTCACCTGTTTGCGCTGGAGGTTTTCCTGCGACCCGCAGAGGGTGCACGGGATGATCGGGAACCGGCGAAGCTCGGCGTAGGCTTCGAGATCGGGCTCCTCGACGTAGGCGAGCGGCCGGATCACCACGTTCTTGCCGTCGTCCGAGACGAGCTTGGGCGGCATCGCTTTCAGCTTCCCGCCGAAAAAGAGGTTGAGGAAGAAGGTCTGGAGGATGTCGTCGCGATGGTGGCCGAGCGCGATCTTGGTCGCGCCGAGCTCGCCGGCGACACGGTAGAGCACCCCGCGCCGCAGCCTCGAGCACAGCGAGCACATCGTCTTGCCTTCGGGGATCACGCGCTTGACGACCGAATAGGTGTCCTGCTCTTCGATCCGGTAAGGCACGCCGAGCGACTGCAGGTACTCGGGAAGGATGTGTTCGGGGAAGCCGGGCTGCTTCTGGTCGAGGTTGACCGCGACGATGTCGAAATGGATAGGCGCGCGCGCTTTCAGGCTCAGCAGCACGTCGAGCATCGCGTAACTGTCCTTGCCGCCCGACAGGCAGACCATCACCTTGTCGCCGTCGCGAATCATGTCGTAGTCGCCGATCGCCTTGCCGACGAGGCCGCGCAGGCGCTTGGCGAGCTTGTTCGACTCGTAGAGGTCTTTGGGTTTCTGTATTGCCACTGCGTCGGTCATATTTCAAATTCCTGAAAAGCTTTCTGTCACCCGAGCATGACACTCCGGCCGCCGTCGACCGCGAGCACCTGTCCGGTGACGTATGGGCCGCCGGTCAGCAGGAATTCGACCGCTTTCGCGATGTCGTCGGGCTCGCCGATCCGCTTCAACGCGGTCTGGTTCATGATCCGCTGGCGCGAGACTTCGTCTTTCCACGCATCGTCGTCGGGCCACAGTATCGTTCCCGGCGCGACCCCGTTGACCCGCACCTCGGGGCCGAGTTCCCGCGCGAGCGAGCGCGTCAGCGCGACCAGGCCGCCTTTCGCCACGTTGTAGACGACGTAGCTCTTCATCGGGAAATCGGCGTGGATGTCGATGATGTTGACGATCGCGCCGTGGTGTTTCCTGAGCTCACGCGCCGCGGCCTGCGACAGGAAGAGCGGCGCTTTCAGGTTGGTCCCGACCAGGTCATCCCATGCTTTCTCGGTGATCTCGCCCAGCGGCGTCGGATAGAAGCTCGACGCGTTGTTCACCAGCGCATCGAGCCGCCCGAACGACTTGACCGCGTCCTTCACCAAGGCGGGCGCATTGCCGGCCTTGAGCAGGTCGGCCTGGACGAGCACGACCGACCCGGCGCGGCTCGCGCTCAGCTCCTGCTTCAACTCGCGCGCTTCGCCCGCGGAGGACCGGTAATGGATGATGAGGTTCGCGCCGGCCGCGTGCAGGCGGCGCGCAATGGCGGCGCCGACGCGGCGCGCGCCACCGGTGATCAGGACGACCTTGTCTTCCAGTGATGCGCTCATCGATGCCCGGGGAACGCACGCCGCGACCGTTGCTTGCAGCGTGCAAAATATTGTTTATTTTAGCCTAGTCGATCATCATCGGCCTCCATGCCGCCTGCCCCCCTGCCTCCTCACCTCGCGCATCTCCCCTTACCGCCGCCCGCAGCGGAAGTGGTCGGCGAGCGCCTGCGCCGCGTGATCGCGGCCGAAATCGAGGCTGGCGGAGGCTGGATCAGCTTCTCGCGCTACATGGCGCTCGCGCTGTACGCGCCGGGTCTGGGCTATTACAGCGCGGGCAGCACGAAGCTCGGCGCGGCCGGCGATTTCGTGACCGCACCCGAGCTCTCGGCGCTTTTCGGGCGCAGCCTCGCGCGCCAGGTCGCGCAGGTCATCGGCCAGGGCATACCCGACGTGATCGAAGTCGGCGCGGGCAGCGGCGCGCTCGCGGCGGAGTTGCTGAACGCGCTGGACGCGAGCGGCGATCTGCCCGAGCGCTATCTGATACTCGAGTTGAGCGCCGACCTGCGCGAGCGCCAGCGCAGCCGTATCAAAGCCGCCGCGCCGCATCTGCTGCCGCGGGTCGAGTGGCTCGATACCCTGCCGCCGCAGGTCGATGCGCTGCTGCTCGCGAACGAGCTCCTCGACGCGGTGCCGGCGAGCCTCGTCCGCATGAGCGAAGGCGCGATCGAAGAGGTTGGTGTGGCGCTCGCCGACGGCAATTTCGAGCGGGCGGCGCGACCTGCGACAGGAGAGCTCCTGGCCGCGGCGCAAGCGCTGAACCTCCCCCACGATTACGAGACCGAGATCAACCTCGCCGCGCGGGCGCTCGTTCGCAGCTTCGCCGCGACGATCAACCGCGGCGCGATGCTCTTCATCGATTATGGATTTCCGGCGGCTGAGTACTACCATCCGCAGCGCTCGCGCGGCACGCTCATGTGCCACTACCGCCATCACGCGCACGACGACCCGCTGACGCTCGTCGGACTGCAGGACATCACCGCGCACGTCGACTTCACTGCGGTCGCGGACGCCGCGATCGACGCGGGCATGCGCATGCTCGGCTACACGACGCAAGCCCAGTTCCTGATCAACTGCGGGATCACCGATCTCCTCGCCGAGACGCCCGCGCACGACGCCCGCGCCTACGCGCCGCTCGCCGCCCAGGCGCAGAAGCTGCTCTCGCCGGCCGAGATGGGCGAGCTCTTCAAAGTGATAGGGTTCGGGCGCGGCGTCGAAGGGCCGCTGCTCGGATTCGTGCGCGGGGATCGGAGCCATACGCTGTAATCGGCTTTTTGTACCGCGCTGCCCATACGGAGGAATCATAGAAAACGAAATCGTCCTCAGCTCCGCCATCTGGGCGGCCGCGGCGGCGACCATGCTGATCGCAGGCATCACGCAGGGCGCGCTCGGCTTCGGCTTTCCCGCGGTCTCGACGCCGATACTCGTGCTGATGACCGACGTGAAGACCGCGATCATCCTCAATCTGCTGCCCAACTTCGTCGTCAACGTGATCGGCGTGGTTCGCGGCGGCAACTGGACCGCGAGTCTCGGGCGCTACTGGCCGGTCGCGGCGTGGGTGCTCGTGGGCTCGTTCTTCGGCGCGCGCTTACTCATCGTCGCGCCGCAGGACCCGATCAGGCTGCTGCTCGCGCTGTCGATCTTCGCGTATCTCTACCAGGGATGGCTCGTTCATCTCGACTGGAGCTGGCTCGCGCGCCGGCCGCAGGTGTCGGCGATGGTGTTCGGCTTTGCCGGCGGTTTCTTCTCGGGCACGGTCAACCAGTCGCTGCCGCCGCTGCTGATCTACTTCACGCTGCTCAATCTCGAGACCGTCGTGATGACGCAGATCCTCAACCTGTGTTTCCTCGGCGGAAAAGTGGTGCAGGCCGCAACGCTCGCGGCCGCGGGGCAGATTCGCCTGGCGCAGGCGGCGGCGAACGTGCCTTTCACGCTGATCGCGCTCGCGGGCTTATGGATCGGCATGCGCGTGCAGCAGCGTGTGAGCCCGCACATCTACAAGCGCGTGCTGCGCTACCTGCTCTTCGCGCTCGCGGTGATGCTCCTGTGGCAGGGGTCGGGCTGGCTGTTCTCGCTCGCGCACGCCGCCGCGCCCGAGGTCGAGCAGGCGCGACGCGCGTGGGCGCAGAATCCGCACGGCGCGATGATGGCCCGCATCCTGCCGCCTGCGGTCGAGCCTCGCGGCCTGCCCGAACCGTCATCGGCCGGTGCGCGCCTCACGGTCCGCTACTGCGTGCAATGCCACAACCTGCCCAACCCGCCGATGCACACACCCGAGCGCTGGCACTCGGTCGTCGAGCGCATGGTCTGGCGCATGCGCGGCAACGGCAACATGGGCACCGTCATGCGCGACATGATGGCGCAGGTGGAAGCGCCGACCGACGCCGAAGTCCAGACGCTCCTGCGCTATCTCGAAGCGCACGGCCAGAAAGAGATCGACCCTTTGCACCCCGCGCTCAAAAGCCCCGCGGGACAGGCTTTCAGCATCGCATGCTCGCAGTGCCACGCGACACCCGACCCGCAGCGTCACACCGCTCGCGAATGGCCGCTCGTCGTCGAACGCATGAAGCGGCACATGGCGTGGGCGAACACCGTCACCGGAGCGCCCGAGCTGCGCACCAACCCCGAGCTGAAGACCGCTGAGATCGTGAAGCTGCTCCAGCAATACGCGCGGCCCGGCGGCGCGGCCGGCGCGACACCGCGCTGAATTCCTGTCGGCGCGACTCAGCGCTCACGCAGGAATTGCCATCCCTCGCTGCACCGCGGGCCTCGCCGAGAGCGCGTCGAACCAGCGCTTCACGTTCGGGAAATCCTCGAGCCGCGTCTTGTGCCACTCGTAGCGCGCGATCCACGGATAAGTGGCGATGTCCGCGACCGAATATTCGTCCGCGAGATACTCGCGGTCTTTGAGCCGATCGTTGAGCACGCCGTACAGGCGCTGCGTCTCTTTCGTGTAACGCTCGATCGCGTACGGCACCGGCTCTTTCGCCGCGCGCAGGAAGTGATGCACCTGCCCGAACATCGGACCGACCGCGCCCATCTGGAACATCAGCCACTGCAGCGCGACGCTGCGCCCGCGTGCGGATGCCGGCAGCAGCTTGCCCGTCTTCTCGGCGAGATAGATCAGGATCGCGCCCGACTCCATGATCGAGATCGGCTTGCCGTCGGGCCCTTGCTCGTCGACGATCGCGGGGATCTTGCTGTTGGGATTGATCGCGATGTATTCGGGCGTGAACTGGTCGTTCTTGCCGATGTTGATCGGGTGGGTCACGTACTCGAGCCCGAGCTCCTCGAGCATGATCGAGACCTTGCGGCCGTTGGGGGTGGACCAGGTGTAAAGCTGAATCATTTGTCGCTGCCTCCGTTTGTGAGTTGTCACGCAATCCGATGCGAGCGTCTCGAGATTGCTTCGTCACATCGTTCCTCGCAATGACTGCGCCACAGAATCGCCGCGTCGCGCTGCCGCGGCTCCTCGCGATGACGTATCAGCGCGGCACCGCCGAACGTATCGCTTCGAGCCTCGCCGCGTTCACCCGCTCGCGGATGTCGTTCTTCGCGCCCGCTTTCGCGATTGCGCCGGCGTCGACCTGCGACGCCGCTTCACGCGCTCGCTCCAGGCGCCGGATCGCGCGGCCGCGGTCGGGCTCGCCGGCGAGGGCGGCGTGCATGAGCTCGGTGAAACGCTCGGGCCTGCGCCACGCGTCGGCGGCGTTGAGCAGATCGAGTATCGCGTCGGGCGCAAGCGCCTCGGCGTCGGCGATCGCATTGGTATGGCGCGACGCGAGGACCGCAAGGTCGCGCACCGAAGACGGCAGCTTCAGGCGGTTCGCGAGGGCGTCGATCGCATACGGATCGAGCGAGCGCGCGAGCACCGCGAAACGCACGTCGAGCGGCTCGCCCGCACCCGCGACTTCGTCGAGCGCATCCGCGGTCTCCTGCGAGCGCTCGGGGTCGTCGAACACCGCGGCGATCTCGGGCGCGATGCGCGCGAGCGCACCGGATTCGCGCAGCACTTCGAAAAGCTTCGAGGCGCGCTCTTCCGTCAGCCCGCGCGAGAGCTCCTGCCACACGCGCTCGGGCACCAGCGCGTCGACTTCGCCGCTCGTCACCATCCCGCGCATGAGCTCGGCGGTCTCGGGCGCGATCTCGAATCCGAAACGCGCGGCGAATCGCGCGACGCGCAGGATGCGAACCGGGTCTTCGGCGAACGCCGGGCTCACGTGGCGAAGCACGCCGAGCGCGAGGTCGTCGGCGCCGTTGTGGGGATCGATGAGGCGCCCTTCCTCGTCGCGCGCGATCGCGTTGATCGTCAGATCGCGGCGCAGCAGGTCTTCTTCGAGCGTGACTTCGGGCGAGGCGTGAAACTGGAAACCGTGATAACCGCGCCCCGTTTTGCGCTCGGTTCGCGCGAGCGCGTACTCCTCGTGGGTCTCGGGATGCAGGAAAACCGGAAAGTCCTTGCCGACTGGACGGTAACCGAGCTCGATCATCTCGTCGGGCGTCGAGCCGACCACGACGTAGTCGCGGTCCTTCACGTCGAGGCCGAGCAGCTCGTCGCGCACGGCGCCGCCGACTTCGTAGATTTTCATCGCGGGTAAACGGTCAGCCGATGCTTACCGTTTGGCATCGACCGCAGTCGACTGCCGGTGCGCCCGATCGCGAAAGAGGTTGTAGCGATCGCGCGGGGTGCGCTGCGCGAGCCACGTCGGCGCGACTGCTTCGAGCGCAGTCGGCGTCATGCCGAAAGGCAGCGGGCTTTGCGACACGCTGTCGACTTTCATCGATTTCACATTGTCGCGGCTCATCAGCTTGCCGGGCGCGAGCTCCATCGCATAAGCCTGCAGATACGAAAGCGTCGGTCCGAGGCCGACGATCGGCCGCCGGTGGCCAGTGACGCGGCCGACGTATTCGACCAGCTCGCGCAGGGTGTAGGTTTTCGGCCCGGCGAGCTCATAGGTCTGGCCGAAGCTATCGAGCCTCGCGACGCTTTCGACGATCGCCGCGGCCACGTCCTCGACGTACACCGGCTGGAACTTCGCTTTCGGGCTCGCGAGAAGAATCACCGGCAGCACGCTCTGCAGCGTTGCAAACAGGTTCAGGAAGCGGTCCTCGCGCCCGAAGATCACCGACGGGCGGAAGATCGTCCAGTCGAGGCCGGACTCGCGCACGATCTTTT
>JAQGNC010000438.1 GCA_028292065.1 Betaproteobacteria bacterium | reverse complement strand
TTCGATGCCGAGATCGTGATGATTTCCGATCGCTACCAGTTCCTGTATCGCATGGCGAATTTTCCGTCGGCGCGCCTGCGGCAGGCGGTGTCGGTTCCCGGCGTCGACGCCGCCGCCGCGGTCCGTGTGACCGCGAGCCGCTGGCTCTCGGAGCGCAATGGCGCCCAGTCGAGCCTGCTGCTGATCGGCATCGACCCCGATCCGGTCTTTCTTAAAGATGCCGAGCTGCGCGCGGCCGCGTCCGGGCTGAAGTCGCCGCGGCGGGTGCTCTTCGATCGTCGCGCCGATCCTGAAGTCGGCGCCTTACGCAGCGGCGACACCGGTTACATCGGCTACCAGCCGGCGACCGTCGCCGGTTCGTACGAGCTCGGCCTGCCGATGTACGCCGCGGCGACGGCGATCGTCGCGAACAGCGATTTCGCCTTCTACAGCGGCGAAGATCCGCGGCGCATCCAGCTCGGGCTGCTGCGGCTCGCGCCCGGCGCCGACCCGGACGCAGCGGTCGACGCACTCAGGCGTGCGCTGCCCGACGACGTGCGCGTGATGACCCGCGCCGCGCTCATGGACCAGGAAGCGCATTATTTCGTCGAGGTGAAACCGCTCGGGATCATGATGAAAGCCGGTCTCGCCATAGGATTGCTCGTCGGCGCGGTCGCGCTGTTCCAGATCATGTCCTCGCAGATCGAATCGCGCATGCGCGATTTCGCGGTGCTGCGCGCGATGGGTTTCAGCGCGGCGTACACCTATGCGGTCGGCGCGTGGCAGTTGCTGCTGATGGGCGCCGCGGCTTTTGCCGCGGCGTGGCTCGTCGCGATGCCGGTGTTCGCACTCGTGTCGCGCAAAAGCCATCTCTTCCTGCCGCTCGACGCGTGGCTGCTCGGCGCCGCGGCTGCGCTGTGCCTGCCGATGATCGCGTCGGCCGCGCTGCCGCTCGTGCGCGCGGCACGCGCCGAGCCGGCGCGACTGTTCGGCGCCGCATGATCGCCGTGCTGGGCTTGAAGCTCGTCGTGCGCGACGCCGCGCGCAGCGCGGTCGCGGTCGGCGGCATCGCGGTCGCGGTGCTGATCGCTTTCGTCGAAATGGGTTTCATGAACGGCGTGGTCGATTCGCACCTGCGCATCGTCGACGCCGCGCGCGGCGACCTCGTGGTGCTCGACGCCCGCCGCAGCCATCTCAACAAGTGGGACGAGCTCCTCGCCATCCGCGTGCCCCAGATCAGGGCCGTCGAAGGCGTCAGCGCGGTCTCGCCGGTGTATCAGGCGGGCAAGACTTTTCGCGCCGCGCCCGACGCGCCCGAGCACCGCATCGTCGCGGTCGCTTTCCCTCCCGACAACCCGCCGCTCGAGCTCGGCTGGAGCGAGGACACCCTCGCGCTCCTGCGCACCCCCGGCACCGTGCTCATGGACCGGCTTTCGCGCTCGATCTACGGCGAGCTGCACCCGGGCCAGGACGTGTGGCTCGACGGGCGCCTGCTGCGCCTCGGCGGTTTCGTCTCGCTCGGCCCGACGATCGTCATCGACGGCACGATCGCGATGAGCGAAAGCACGTTCAGGTCGCTCGAGCCCGACCGCGGTCCGGAAATGGCGGTCGTGCGGCTTGCGCGCGATGCGGATGTCGAAGCGGTGAAAGCGCGGATCGTGGAGATCGGCGGCGACAGCGTCGACGTCTTCAGCAAGCGCGAGCTCGCCGCGCGCGAGTCGGCGTACCTCATGCGCGTCGCGCCGCTCGGGCTGCTCTTCGGCGCGGGAATGGCGGCGGGACTCTTCGTCGGGCTCGTCATCTGCTACCAGGTGCTGTATGTCGCGGTGCGCCGCCGCCTCGCGGCGTATGCGACCCTGAAAGCGATGGGTTTCGCAAATGGTTTTCTGCTGCGCACCGTGCTCGAGCAGGCGTGGGCGGTGGGACTCATCGGCTACGCGATCGGTGTAACGCTCGCGGCGATCGCGTATCACGCGCTCTCGGCGAAGACCGGTCTGGTGATCGAGCTCAATGCGGCGCGCTGCGCGAGCATCGGCGCGGCGTGTCTCGCGGCGTGCACCGCGGCCGGCGCGCTCGCCGCGCTGAAGGCGATACGCACGCCGCCCGCGGAGCTCTTCTGACCATGTCCGAACGCACGATACCCCTGCCCGGCAAGGTGTGGCGCGCTCAGCTTCGCGGCGTCACCCATCGCTATCACGACGATGCGAGCGTGCCGCCGGTGCTCGATGCGATCGACCTGACCCTCGCACCCGGTGAGATGGTGATCCTCAGCGGGCCGACCGGTTCGGGCAAGACGACCCTGATGACCCTCGTCGGCGCTTTGCGCCGCCATCAAAGCGGCAGCGTCGAAGTGCTCGGGCGCAATCTCGAAGGCGCGTCCGAATCGCAGTTGACCGCGCTGCGCCGCGACATCGGTTTCATCTTCCAGGACCACCACCTGTTCGACGCGCTGACGCCGCTCGAGACCCTGCGGCTCGCGATGCAATTGAAAGCCGAGCGCTACGGCAAGCACGACTATCGCGAGAGGCCGGTCGAATGGCTCACGCGGGTCGGGCTCGAAGGGCGCATGAACGCGAGGCCGCGCTCGCTTTCGACCGGCCAGCGCCAGTGCGTGGCGGTCGCGCGGGCGCTCATCAACGAGCCGCAGCTCATCCTCGCCGACGAGCCGACCGCTTCGCTCGACGCGGTCTCGGCCGGGATCGCGCTCGACACCCTGCGCGAAGCGGTCCGCGGCCGCGACGCGACGGTGCTGATGATCACTCACGACAGCCGCCAGTTCGCGCTGGCCGACCGCGTGGTGAGCCTGCTCGACGGCCGCGTGCAGTCCGCCCCCGCGGCCGCCGCCGCGATACGCCACTCGTCCAACCCGTGACGCACGCGCCGGGCAATGCGTCACGGCGCGAACGCATGACGCCGCACGGCGACCTCGTGCTCGGGTTCGACGTCGGCACCTCCGCGGTGAAAGCGGCGCTGTTCGACGCCGAAGGGCGTATGCACGGCTCGGCGCGCGCCGGTTATCCCACGCGCTACCCCGCGCCGGGACACGCCGAGCAGGACCCGCACGAGTGGTGGCGAGCGATGACGTCGGCGACGTGCGAGTTGCTCGCGTCGGTGCCGCAGGCGCGCGAGTCCATCGCGGCGATCGGCATCGCGGCGCAGGTCTGCGGCACCGTTCCCGTCGACGCCGCCGGGGAGCCGTTGCATCCGTGCCTCATCTGGCTCGACACCCGGTCGGCGCCGATCGCGCGTGAGATCACCGGCGGCGGTCCGCGCATCGGCGGCTACGGGATTTTTCGCCTGCCCGGCTGGCTGCGTCTCGCCAACGGTGCACCGAATCTCGCGGGCAAGGACCCGCTCTCGAAGATCGTGTGGTTTCGTGCAGCGCTGCCTGAAGTCGGCCGCCGCGCCGCGCGCTTTCTCGACGTGAAAGACTGGCTGCTGCATCGCTGCACCGGCCGCTACGCGACCACACCGGACGTCGCCCAGCTCACGTGGCTCATGGACAACCGGGTGGGCAGACGCGACTGGTCGGATGCGTATCTCGCGCGCTTCGAGCTCACTCGCGACCAGCTGCCGCAGATCGTCGAGCCTGCGGCGACCGCCGGGACGCTCACCGCCGCTGCAGCCGAAACCCTCGGATTGCCGGCAGGCCTGCCGGTATCCGGCGGCGTCGGGGACATCAACGCGGCAGCGCTCGCAGCCGGCGATTACGCGCAAGGCGCGTATCACCTGTCGATCGGCACGAGCCAGTGGTTCGGCGCGCATACCCCGCGGCGTCGCGTGAGTCCGCTGACGGGCATTGCGACGATCTGCGCGGCGCATCCGGACCGCTACCTCCTCGTCGCCGCGCAGGAAAGCGCAGGCGCGGCGGCGCTGTGGGCGGCTTCCGCTTTCGGCTACGGCGCGGGGAGTGCGGGGTTGCAGGCGCTCGACGGGCACGCGAGTGAAGCCGCGCCGGGCGCCGATACACCGCTGTTCGCGCCGTGGCTGTTCGGCGAGCGCGTGCCGGTGAGCGAGGCGAGCGCGTGCGGCGCACTCGCCGGCGCCACGCTGCGCACCACGCGCGCCGACATCGCGTACTCGGTGCTCGCGGGAATCGCGCTCAACGCGCGCTGGGCGCTCACCGAAGCGGAGCGCTGCGTCGCGTCGTCGACGGCGACGATCCGGCTCATCGGCGGCGCCGCACGCAGTGCGGTGTGGCGCCAGATCGTCGCGGACATGCTGCAGCGGCCGCTCCTCACGATGGAGTCGCCGGAATTCGGCGGTGCAAAAGGCGCTGCGATGACCGCGGCGGTGTCGGTCGGGTGGTATCGCAGCCTCGACGACGCGTCCGTGATGGCGCGCACCGGCGTCGCGGTCGAGCCGCAACGCTTTCGACAAGCGTGGGCGGACCAGCGCTACGGCGAGCTCGTGTCGTTCTGGCGCTCGACCCGACGCTGGCATCGGGAGCGCGTTTCGTAGCGCAGGCGCCCCGCCTGCAGCCGCAGACG
>JAQGNC010000386.1 GCA_028292065.1 Betaproteobacteria bacterium | reverse complement strand
CTCGATGCGGTGGATGAGGTAGCGCGACATCGAATCCGCGAGGCCCTGTCCTCGCACCAGGATGTACACGCGGCGAGCGAAGCCGGCGAGATACACCGCCGCCTGCCCCGCCGAGTTGCCTCCACCGAGGATCGCGACTTCCTCGCCGCGCACCAGCAGGCTCTCGAGATAGCTCGCCGCATAGTGCACGCCGGTCCCGATATAGCGCTCGATGCCCGGAAGGTCGGGCTGGCGGTAGATGACGCCCGAGGCGACGATCACGGTCCGTGCGTGAGCGGTTTCGCCGCTCCGGAGCCCGATGCGAAACTCCGCGGGATCGCTCGAGATCGCCGCCACCGACTCGGGGATCGCAAACTCGGCGCCGAATTTCTGCGCCTGCTGCCACGTGCGCCCCGCGAGCGCCTGCCCCGAGATGCCGGTCGGGAATCCGGGATAATTCTCGATGCGCGAGCTGGTGCCGGCCTGGCCGCCGGGCGCGAGCCGCTCGAGCACCAGCACTTTCAGTCCTTCCGAAGCCGCATAGACCGCGGCAGCGAGCCCCGCCGGGCCTGCGCCGACGATCGCGACGTCGTACACCCCCTGCTCCACCGCGAGGCTCGACGCGCCCAGGCATTCGGCGACTTTCTCCGGCGTCGGATTGCGCAGCACCTGGCCGTTGCACAGCACGATCGGCGTGTCTTCGGGGCGCACGTCGAACTGCTCGAAAAGACCTTCGACGTCCTCCGCCTGCTCGAGATCGACATAGGCGTAAGGCGTCCCGTTACGGCTGAGAAAATCGCGCAGCCTGAGGGTCTCGGCGGCGTAGCGCGATCCGATCAGCGTCACCGGCCCGACGTGCTGCGCGATCATGCGCATGCGGCGCAGGATGAACGCCTGCATGATGATCTCGCCCAGCTCCGGGTTCACCGCCATCACTTCGCGCAGGCGCTCCTGCGCCACCGCGATCGCGCGAACGCTCCCGCGTGCGCGGCCTGCGATCAGCGCGGCCCTGCCGGCCATCATCGTCGTCTCGCCGGTGAACTGCCCCGGCAGGAACGTGGCGACTACGCTGTCGCCGTGCACGCCGCGCCACACCGCTTCGATCGCGCCTTCGACCACCGCATACAGCGGCCGGCCGCGGTCGCCGACGTGCCACAGCCATTCGCCGTGAGAGAAGTGTTTCTCGGTCCCCGCGCCCCTGAGGATTTCGAAATGACGTTCGGTCAGTACCGGAAAGAGCTCGTGCAGACGCGTGTCGGTCCCCGCGGCCCACGGGGGCGGCGTATCTTCTGCGGGACGTTGCGGAGTGCTCATCGGGCGGGTCTCGCGACAGTAAGTGCCGCGACCAGTTTATCGCGTGCGGCTGGCCGGCATGAGCACGGCGTCGCCGTTGTAGCGCATCCCGCGTTATGCCAGCATGCGCCGTCGGTCGTCGTGAACAACACGAGGAGTACGTCCATGGCTCGCGCAGCGCTTTTAATCGTGTCGATCGCATTGGCGGTGACGGGCATCGGAGCCGCATTGGCCCAGTCGTATCCGGCCAGACCGGTCCGCGTCATCATCCCCGCGGCGCCGGGCGACAGTTGCGACGTGCTCGCGAGACTGGTCGGGCAGAAGATGAGCGAGCGCCTCGGCCAGCCTTTCACGATCGACAACCGACCGGGCGCCGGGGGCCAGCTCGGGCTCGTGCTGCTCAAGCAGGCGCCGCCCGACGGCTACACGCTCGCGTGCGGCCAGGGCGGCAACATGGTCATCGTGCCGCTGTCGTACCAGAAGGTCGATTACGACACGCCGAAGGACTTCGCGCCGGTGGCGCTGATGGCGTCGAACTTCCTCGCGCTGGTGGTGCACCCGACGGTCCCGTTCAGGTCGACGAAAGACCTCATCGACTACGCCAAGGCCAATCCACGAAAGCTCTCCTTCGGCACGACCGGTGAAGGCGCGTTCCTGCATTTCGCGATCGAGCTCCTGCGCAAGGACGCGGGCTTCACTTACACGCACGTGCCTTACAAGGCGGTGTCGAACATCGTCACCGACATCCTCGGCGGCCGCATCGACGCGACGCTCGGCTCGTTCATCTCGATCCAGCCGCACGTCACCGCGGGAAAGCTGCGGATGCTCGGCATCGCGCGGGCGGCACGCGCGCCGGGCTATCCGGATTTCCCGACCATCGCCGAGACCGTGCCGGGTTACACCTCAGGCGGCTGGTTCGGCTTCATTGCGCCCGCTGCCGCGCCGAAGGAGATCGTCGCGCTGCTCAACCGAGAAGCGAACCGCGCGATGATGCAGCCCGACGTGCGCGACAAAATGAACGCCTTCGGCCTCGAGATCCACACCGAATCTCCCGAGTTCTTCGCCGACACCATCCGCAGCGATTTCGTCAAATGGGGCAAGCTCGCGCGCGACATCGGCTTCAGGCTGCGGTGATGAATGGCTTGTCCTGGTCCGTGAGCGCGGGGTGGAGCCGTTCCCCTTCGACTGTGTGGCGGCGCCACGCTCAGGGCGAACGGGGGAGCATCCGTTCGTGCTGAGCCTGTCGAAGCATGAACGCGCCCTTGCGCCGTTCGTGCTGAGCTTGTCGAAGCATGAACCGCCCTTCAACCGTTCGTGCTGAGCCTGTCGAAGCATGAACCGCCCTTCAACCGTTCGTGCTGAGCCTGTCGAAGCATGAACCGCCCTTCAACCGTTCGTGCTGAGCTTGTCGAAGCATGAACCGCCCTTGCGCCGTTCGTGCTGAGCTTGTCGAAGCATGAACCGCCCTTGCGCCGTTCGTGCTGAGCTTGTCGAAGCATGAACGGCGCAGCAGTTCATCGTTCATCGCCGGGTTTGGTATTCGCCAACCGCACAACCTCGTCCCAGTCGCCCCGAAACAGCGCCTCTTTTTTCCTGCGGCTCCAGCCTTTGATCTGCAGCTC
>JAQGNC010000381.1 GCA_028292065.1 Betaproteobacteria bacterium | reverse complement strand
TGTCGTCGGTGAGGCGCGGATTGTTGCGTTTCAATCTGGCGGCAAGCTCGGCGAACGAGGCGTAGGTCGAAAACCGCGGCGGCTCGCTCTGCGCGTTTAGCCAGTCGGTCAGGCGTTTGGGGGCGGCTTCAGGGCCCATGCGTGCCATGCCGAGCCCCTCGAGGGTCACCAGCTTCGCGATCCGTTCCGGCCGCAGGCCCGCATAAGTGCCTGCGATGTTGCCGCCCATGCTGTGCCCGACCAGCAAAACCGGCGTGTCCGGCTGGTAGAGATTCAGCAGCGCATCGAGGTCGGCGTAGTAATCGGGAAACCAGTAGCCTTCGCGTGCCCACTCGGTCAGCCCGAAACCTCGCCAGTCGGGCGCGACCACGTGCCAGTCATGCTCGAACGCATCGACGAGGTACTGGAAAGACGCGGAGACGTCCATCCAGCCGTGGAGCAAAAAAAGTTTCGGCGATGCTGCATCGCCCCACGTTCGAACGTGGTAGCGAAGGCCGCGGATGGCGTGGAATTCGGATCGAGAAGATTTCACAAGCGTTTCCTTGACAATCGCGACATCGTACATCACGCGAACGCGGTCAGTCGTACCGCACGCAAAGCACCGTCGAGCGCCTCGGGATTGCTTCGTCGCGCCGCTCCTCGCAATGACCCCGTTTTGTCATCGCGAGGAGCCGGCAAGGGCGACGCGGCGACCTCGTGGCGCACGCAACGCCTTCGAGCCGCCAAGCGCCGTCGCGCACGCTGCATTCACGTAAAATCGGCGTATGCCCGACCCGTCCTTCGTCCACCTCCGCCTGCACAGCGAGTACTCCGTCGTCGACGGGATCGTGCGGCTCGACGAAGCGATCGATGCCGCGGTGAACGACCGGATGCCGGCGCTCGCGCTCACCGACCTCGGCAACATGTTCGGGCTGGTGAAGTTCTACAAGGACTCGCGCGCGCGCGGGGTGAAGCCGATCGCCGGGTGCGACGTCTGGATCTCGAACGACACCGACCGCGACAAGCCTTTTCGCCTGCTGCTCCTGTGCCAGAACCGCACCGGTTACCTGGCGATCTGCGAGCTCCTGACCCGCGCCTACCGCGGCAACCGCCATCGCGGACGCGCCGAGCTCAGCAAGAGCTGGTTCGCAGAGCTCGGCACCGAAGGGCTCATCGCGCTCTCCGGCGCGCATCACGGTGACGTCGGGCAGGCGCTGCTCGCGGACAACACCAAAGCCGCGCGCGCCCTCGCCGAAGAATGGCGCGCGCTTTTCCCCGATCGCTACTATCTCGAGCTCCAGCGCGTGGGGCAGGGGGCGGTGACGAGCGGCGCCGCGGCGCTGCCGCTCGAAGTGCACGTCCAGCGCGCGCTGCAGCTCGCGGCGGATCTCGGCATACCGCCGGTCGCGACCCATCCGATCCAGTTCGTGCGCCCGGATGATTTTCGGGCGCACGAAGCGCGGGTGTGCATCTCCGAAGGCTACATCCTGTCGGACCAGCGCCGGCCCAAGACTTTTCACCGCGAGCAGTACTTCAAGACCCAGGCCGACATGGTCGAGCTCTTCAGGGACATCCCGGAAGCGCTCGAGAACAGCGTCGAGATCGCCAAGCGCTGCAACCTGAAGCTGACCCTGGGCAAGAGCCAGCTCCCGCGCTTTCCGACGCCGAACGACGAAGGCCTCGACGATTACCTGAAGCAGCGCGCGCTCGAAGGCCTCGAGCAGCGTCTCGAAGTGCTCTACCCGGACGCTGCCGAGCGCGACCGCGAGCGCCCGCGCTACGTCGAGCGCCTCGATTTCGAGTCGAACACCATCATCCAGATGGGTTTTCCCGGCTACTTCCTCATCGTCGCGGACTTCATCAACTGGGCGAAGAACAACGGCGTGCCCGTCGGTCCGGGCCGCGGCTCCGGCGCCGGCTCGCTCGTCGCCTACAGCCTCGGCATCACCGACCTCGATCCGCTGCTCTACAACCTGCTCTTCGAGCGCTTCCTGAATCCCGAGCGTGTGTCGATGCCCGACTTCGACATCGACTTCTGCCAGGACGGGCGCGACCGCGTCATCGATTACGTCAAGAGCAAGTACGGCGCCGACAGCGTCTCGCAGATCGCGACCTTCGGCACGATGGCCGCGAAAGCGGTGGTGCGTGACGTCGGCCGTGTGCTCGATCTCGGCTACAACTTCTGCGACCAGCTCGCGAAGCTGATCCCGTTCCAGCCGGGCAAGCACATCACGCTCGCCGACGCGCGCGAGATGGAGCCGCAGTTGAAAGAGCGCGAGAAGAACGAGGAGGAAGTCGCCGAGCTCCTCGCGCTCGCGGACAAGCTCGAAGGCCTCACGCGCAACGTCGGCATGCACGCGGGCGGGGTGCTGATCGCGCCCGGCAAGCTCACCGACTTTTGCCCCTTGTATATCGCTGACGGCAGCGAAGCGGCGGTCAGCCAGTTCGACAAGGACGACGTCGAAGCGATCGGCCTGGTGAAGTTCGACTTTCTCGGCCTCACCACGCTGACGATCCTCGACTGGACGCTGCGCTACATCAAGCAGCTCGATCCGGAATCGACGCTCAACCTCGAAACCCTCCCGCTCGACGATCGCGAGGCGTATCGCATCTTCTGGACCGCGAACACGAGTGCGGTGTTCCAGTTCGAATCGCGCGGGATGCGCGACATGCTGAAGCGCGCGAAGCCTGACCGCCTCGGCGACATCATCGCGCTCGTCGCGCTTTATCGACCGGGCCCGATGGACCTCATCCCATCGTTCTGCGAGCGCAAGCACGGGCGCGAGCGCGTGGTCTATCCCGACCCGCGAGTCGAGCCCATCCTCTCCGAGACCTACGGCATCATGGTCTACCAGGAGCAGGTGATGCAGATGGCGCAGATCATCGGCGGCTACAGCCTCGGCGGCGCCGACCTGCTGCGCCGGGCGATGGGCAAGAAAAAAGCCGAGGAGATGGCGGAGCATCGCCTGATCTTCCGCGAAGGCGCGGCGAAGAACGGTCTCACCGAGCAGAAAGCCGACGAGCTTTTCGACCTCATGGAGAAGTTCGCGGGCTACGGCTTCAACAAGTCGCACGCCGCTGCCTACGCCGTGGTCGCGTACCACACCGCTTACATGAAAGCGCATCACCCCGCGGCTTTCATCGCGGCGAACATGTCGGCGGTCATGGCGGACACCGACAAGGTCCAGGGCCTCTTCGACGATGCGGTGGCGAACCGCCTCAAGATCCTGCCGCCGGACATCAACTCGAGCGGTTACCGCTTCGTTCCGGTC
>JAQGNC010000269.1 GCA_028292065.1 Betaproteobacteria bacterium | reverse complement strand
TGCTCTTGTTCGAGCGCACGCCCGATGGGGATTACATCGGGCCGGAAGACTACCCCGCCGACGCGCTCGTCGCGGCCTCCTCGCACGACCTCGCGACGCTCGCCGGCTGTTGGGAAGGCCACGACCTGGAAGTGCGGCAGGCGCTCGACCTTTTTCCCTCGGAAGAGCTGCGCCAGAAATACGTGGTCAACCGCGCGCAGGACCGCACCCGGCTGATGCTTGCGCTCGAGCGCGAGAAGCTCATTCCGGAAGGTACTGTGAGCCCGATGAGCACGACGATGACTCCCGAGCTCGCGCGCGCGGTGCATGAATACCTCGCGCGCAGTCCTTCGCGCCTCATGGTCGTGCAGCCCGAAGACATCCTGCTCGTGCGCGAGCAGGCGAACATGCCGGGCACGGTCGACGAGCATCCGAACTGGCGCCGCAAGCTCGCGCTCACGCTCGAAGAATTCGAGCGCGACGAACGCTTCGTCGCGATGACCGAAATGCTGAACCGCGTACGGCCCGCGCCGGGTCCGGTGCGCGAGAAGCACGGTCAGACGCAGGTCCGGATTCCACTCGCCACCTACCGCCTGCAGCTCAATCGCGACTTCACGTTCAAAGACGCGATCGCGCTGATTCCCTATCTCGCGCGCCTCGGCGTGAGTCACGTGTAGTGCTCGCCTTACCTCAAGGCGAGGCCCGGCAGCACCCACGGCTACGACATCATCGATCACAACGCGCTGAATCCTGAGATCGGCACGCCCGAGGATTTCGAGCGCTTCGTGACGACGCTCGGCGAGCACCGCATGAGCCACATCCTCGACATGGTGCCCAATCACATGGGCGTCATGGGGGCTGACAACGCGTGGTGGCTCGACGTCCTGGAGAACGGGCCCGCTTCGGCGTACGCCGACTTTTTCGATATCGAGTGGGAGCCGGCGAATCCGGCGCTCGCGGGCAAGGTCCTGATTCCGGTGCTCGGCGACCAGTACGGCCTTGTGCTCGAGCGCGGCGAGCTCAAGGTGAGCTTCAGCGGCGATCGCGGCGAGTTCTTCCTGTGCTACTACGACCATCGGTTCCCGCTGGACCCTCGCGAATACCGGTCGATGCTCGAAGCCGCCGCGGGTGCGCTGCAGACGGCCGATCTGCCGCCGCACGCCCACGCCGAGCTCGCGAGCCTCGCCTCGGCATTCGGTAACCTGCCGGCGCGTCACGACAGCAGCCCCGAGAGCAAGCTCCAGCGCCAGCGCGACAAGGACGTGCACAAGCGCCAGCTCGCGCGGCTCGCCACGGAAAACGGGCAAATCGCGCGGGCCATCGAGCACGCGGTGCAGTCGATCAACGGCACGCCCGAGAACCGTGCGAGCTTCGAGCGCCTGCACGCATTGCTCGAGCAGCAGGCGTATCGCCTCTCGTCATGGCGGGTGGCGGCGGACGAGATCAACTACCGGCGCTTCTTCGACATCAACGATCTCGCGGCGCTGCGCATGGAGCACGAAGGCGTTTTCGACGCGACGCACCGCTTCGTCATGAACCTGTGCGCGGAAGGCAAAGTCGACGGCTTGCGCATCGATCATCCCGACGGGCTGTACGACCCCGAGCGTTATTTCACTCAGCTCCAGGAGCGCTACGCGCAGCTCGCGGGCGTCGACGCAGGTCCCTCCGAGGACGGGCGCCCGCCGCGCCCGCTTTATGTCGTGATCGAGAAGATCGCCGCTTCGCACGAGAAGCTTCCCGAGTCGTGGGCCGTCTACGGCACGTCCGGGTATCGCTTTGCGACGGTGGTCAACAATGTCTTCGTCGACTGCACCGCGGCGGACGAGATGGAGCGCGTGTATCGCGGCTTCGCCGAAGATGCCGAGGATTACGAGGATTCGGTCTACGACGGCAAGCGCTCGATCATGGCCGCCGCGCTCGCCGCGCCGCTGATGATGCTCGCCACCGAGCTCACCCGCATCGCCCGCGCCGACCGCCGCACGCGCGACTACACGCTGAACAACCTGCGCCGGGCGCTCGCGGAAGTCGTCGCGTGCTTCCCGGTCTATCGCACCTACATCGTCGACGGTCCTTCAGCGCAGGACCGCCGCTACATCGAATGGGCGGTCGCCCAGGCGCGCCGCCGCGGCCACGCGGCCGACGCGACGATCTTCGAATTCGTGCGGCGCATGCTGCTCGCCGAAGCGCCCGAGGACGCGAGCCCGGGCCTCAAAGAGCGCATCCGCGGCTTCGCGATGAAGATGCAGCAGTTCACCGCGCCCGTCACGGCCAAGGGCATCGAGGACACCGCGTTTTACCGCTACAACCGCCTCGTCTCGCTCAACGACGTCGGCGGCGACCCGGGCCAGTTCGGCATCCCGGTGTCGGGTTTTCACGGCGCCACCGCCGAGCGCGCGGCGCACCGGCCGCACACGATGCTCGGCACCTCGACCCACGACAACAAGCGCTCTGAAGACGTGCGCACGCGCATCGACGTGCTCTCCGAGATGCCCGGGGAATGGCGTACGCTGCTCAGGCGCTGGGAACGCATGAACCGCAGCAAGAAGGCGACGGTCGACGATGACCCCGCACCTTCGTCGAATGACGAATACCTGCTCTACCAGGTCCTGCTCGGCTCCTACGACGGCGAGGAAGGCGACGCGCTGCAGACGTATACGGAACGTATCCAGGCCTACATGCTGAAGGCCCTGCGCGAAGCGAAGGTGCACACGAGCTGGATCAATCCCAACGAAGAGTACGAGGCGGCGGTGTCGGCGTTCGTGAGCGCGCTCCTCGCCTCCTCGGGCCGCAACCTGTTCGTGAAGGATCTGGCCACTCGCAGCGCCACGCTCGCGTGGTTCGGGATGCTGAACAGCCTCTCGATGACGCTCATCAAGCTCACGTCGCCCGGCGTGCCCGACATCTACCAGGGCAACGAGATCGTCGACCTCAGCCTCGTCGACCCCGACAACCGGCGGCCCGTCGACTACGCGAAGCGCGCACAGATGCTCGAGCGGCTCGAGCAGCTCTCCGGAAGCTCGAACCTTCCGCGCGACGTGAAAGCGCTG
>JAQGNC010000260.1 GCA_028292065.1 Betaproteobacteria bacterium | reverse complement strand
ACGACCGCGCCGGTGGCGCCGCCGGTCGCACCGTCGCCGCCGCCTGCGAGCTCCGCTGCGGGCGCTAAAACGATACCGGCCGCGCCTGCGGCGTCACCGGCTGCGTCAGCAGCCACGGGGACCGCCGCGACAGCGCTGTCGGGCGTACCGGCCGCGCGTGGACAGGGCGAGCTCATCGCGGCCGCGCCCGTTGGCGACAAAGCCCCGCTCGCGGGACAGCGTGCTTTGCAGTTCAAGTTCGACGTCGAATCGTGGGTCGAAATCCGCGATCGCAACGACAAGATCATTTTTTCCAAGCTCAACCGCGCCGGCAGCGAAGAGCGAGTGAATGGTGTTCCGCCGCTCAAGCTCGTCGTCGGCAACGCGCGCGGGGTGCATCTGAATTACGACGAGAAGCCGGTCGACCTGTCGCCTCACATCGGCGTGACGGTCGCGCGCCTCACGCTGCAATGAACTGTCTTCCCGATTACGGTCCCGCCCCGCGGCGGGCCAGCACGCCGGTTCGCGTCGGCCACGTCGTGATCGGCGGCGGCGCCCCGATCGTCGTGCAGTCGATGACCAACACCGATACCGCCGACATCGAAGGCACCGTCGCACAGACGGCGGCTCTCGCTCGCGCGGGCTCGGAGATCGTGCGCGTCACGGTCAATACCGCGGAGGCTGCCGCAGCGGTGCCGCACATCCGCGAGCGCCTCGACAGGATGGGCGTGAACGTTCCGCTCGTCGGCGATTTTCACTTCAACGGCCATCGCCTCCTCACGCAGCACCCGGCGTGTGCCGAAGCGCTCGCGAAGCTGCGCATCAATCCCGGCAACGTCGGCCGCGGCTCCAAGCGCGACGACCAGTTCGGCACGATGATCGAGTTCGCGTGCCGCTACGACAAACCGGTGCGCATCGGCGTGAACTGGGGAAGCCTCGATGCCGAGTTGCTGGTTCGGCTCATGGACGAGAACGCAGCGAGCGCCGAGCCGCAGGAGGCAGCGGTGATCACGCGCCAGGCGCTCGTCGCGTCCGCGCTGGAGAGCGCGCGATACGCCGAAAGCGTCGGTTTGCCGCGCAATCGCATCCTGCTTTCGTGCAAAGTGAGCGGGGTGCAGGACCTGATCGCGGTGTATCGCGATCTCGCCTCGCGCTGCGATTACGCGCTGCACCTCGGCCTCACCGAAGCGGGAATGGGCTCCAAAGGCATCGTCGCATCGACTGCCGCGATGGCGGTGCTGCTGCAGGAAGGCATCGGCGACACGATCCGCGTATCGCTCACGCCTGAGCCCGGCGGTGATCGCACGAAGGAAGTCGTGGTCGCGCAGGAAATCCTCCAGACCATGGGCCTGCGCTCTTTCGCGCCGATGGTGATCGCGTGTCCCGGCTGCGGCAGGACCACGAGCACCGTGTTCCAGGTGCTCGCCGAGCGCATCCAGACTTACCTGCGTGACCAGATGCCGATCTGGCGCGCACGCTATCCCGGTGTCGAGAACATGAACGTCGCAGTCATGGGCTGTGTCGTCAACGGTCCGGGCGAAAGCAAGCACGCCAACATCGGCATCAGCCTTCCCGGCTCGGGTGAGAACCCGGTCGCCCCCGTGTTCGTCGACGGCGTGAAGACCGTCACGCTCAAAGGCGACGACATCGCCGGCGAGTTCCAGCGCCTCGTCGAGCGCTACGTGCAGGACAGGTATTCGCCTGGCGCGTCCACTGTCGCGGACACCGCGCAAGAACCGGCGCCGGCCGCGAGCTGACGCCCTTCGCATCGATGACCAAAACGATACAAGCCGTCCGCGGGATGAACGACATCCTGCCGGACGAGGTCCACCTGTGGCAGTTTTTCGAGCACACCGTGCGCGAGTGGCTGCGCGCCTACGGCTACCGCGAGATCCGCATGCCGGTGCTCGAGCGCACCGAGCTATTCGTGCGCTCGATCGGCGACGCGACCGACATCGTCGAGAAGGAGATGTACAGCTTCGTCGACGAGCTGAACGGCGAGAGCCTGACGCTGCGCCCTGAAGGCACGGCGTCGTGCGTGCGCGCGGCGATCGAGCACAACCTGCTTTACGGCAACTCGCAGCGCCTGTGGTACGGCGGGCCGATGTTCAGGCACGAGCGCCCGCAGAAAGGCCGCTATCGCCAGTTTCACCAGTTCGGGGTCGAGGCGCTCGGCTACGCCGGCCCCGATATCGATATCGAGCACATCGTCATGTGCTCGCGGCTGTGGCGCGGGCTCGGCCTCGAAGGCATCGCGCTCGAGCTCAACTCGCTCGGCAGCGCCGAGGCGCGCGTGCGCTACCGCACGCGGCTGGTCGAATATCTCGAGCAGCACCGTGACGCGCTCGATGCCGATTCGCAGCGCAGACTTGACGCCAATCCGCTGCGCGTGCTCGACAGCAAGAACCCTGCGCTGCAGGCGCTGATCGAAAAGGCGCCGCGCCTCATCGACGATCTGGACGAAGAGTCCGCGCGGCATTTCGAAGCGGTGCAGGAGGGCTTGCGCGAAGCCGGTATCGAGTATCGGGTCAATACGCGCCTGGTCAGGGGTCTCGACTACTACAATCGCACCGTGTTCGAATGGACGACCGACCGTCTCGGCGCGCAGGGGACGGTCTGCGCCGGCGGACGCTATGACGGGTTGATCGAGCAGATCGGCGGCAAGACAGCGCCCGCGTGCGGTTATGCGATGGGCGTGGAGCGGCTGCTCGCGCTGATGCAGGAAGGGCCTGCACGCGAGGCGCCGGCCCCCGACGTGTACGTGGTGCGCCAGGGTGACGCCGCCGAGCGTTACGCGCAGCGCGTCGCCGAAACGATGCGCGACGCGGGGCTTGCCGTGGTGCTGCACTGTGGCGGCGGCAGCTTCAAGTCGCAGATGAAAAAAGCCGACGCGAGCGGCGCCCGCTACGCCGCGCTCATCGGCGACGACGAAGCGCAGGCGGGCAATCTCACGATGAAAACGCTGCGCGCGCCCCGCGATGATTCGGACAGCGGCGCGGCGCAGACCGGTACTCAGGCGAAAGTGGATATCGCGCAAGCCGTCGCTATGGCGGCGTCGCGCTGAACTGCAAAAGGAAGACATGGCTTACGATCTCGAAGAGCAGGAACAGATAGACGCAATCAAGGGCTGGTGGAGCGACTACGGCAAGCTGGTGATGCTGGGAGTGATCGCCGTGCTCGTGGGCATCTCCGGGGTCCAGGGTTGGCGCTATTACCGAGCGCAGCAGGCCGAGCGTGCCGCGACCCTGTACAGCCAGGTGGTCGAGGCCGAGCGCGCGAACGAAGCCAAGCGCGTGCGCGACATCGCCGCGCAGATCGTCGATAAATACGGCTCGAGCCAGTACGCCGGCATGGCGGCGCTCGCGGCGGCGAAAGCGGGTGTCGCCACCGGCGAGATCGACGACGCGAAAAAGAATCTGCAATGGGCCGTCGACCATGCAAAGGAAGACGAGCTTCGTGACGTCGCGCGGCTGCGTCTTGCGGGCGTGCTTCTCGACGAAAAGAAATACGACGATGCGTTAAAGCTCCTGTCGGTGAAAGCGGGGGATGCTTTCGCCGTGCTCTACGCCGATATGCGAGGCGACGTCCTCGTCGGCCAGGGTAAGCCTGCCGAAGCGCGGGCGGCCTACCAGGTCGCGCTGGAAAAAAGCGATCCCGCCAGCGCGTACCGGCGCCTGGTCGAGGTGAAGCTCGACGCCCTGGGTGACACGAAATGAAGCTGCGAAGGTCCCTGGCGGCGCTCGCCCTCGTGTCGGTCGCGGCATGCTCGACGATCGGGGACACCTACGATCGCTGGTTCGGCAGCCGCCCGGCGGCCAAGCCGGCGCCGCTTGCCGCGTTCAAGCCGACTGCGCAGACGCGGATCGCGTGGCAGGGCAGCGTAGGCCCGGCCGAGCGCACGGTGTTCTTTCCCGCGCTGAGTGCGACGACGGTCTACGCGGCGGGCGCCGCCGGCCAGGTCGTCGGCTTCGACGTGAAGAGCGGCAAACCGGTCACACGGCTCAATGTCGGGCAGCGCCTTTCAGGCGGTGTCGCCGCGAGCGGCTCGCTGGTGCTCGTCGGAACCGCTAAAGGCGAAGTGCTCGCCTACGAGCCCAGCGGCAAACAGCTGTGGAAGACGCAGCTCGCCGGCGAGGTGCTCGCGCCGCCCGCAGTCGAAGGCACGCTGGTCGCGGTGCGCGCGGGAGACGGGCGGGTTTACGGGCTCGACGCGCTCA
>JAQGNC010000298.1 GCA_028292065.1 Betaproteobacteria bacterium | reverse complement strand
CCGGTGCCAGTCGGTGACGCGCTGGTAAGCGTCAGCCGCTCTCAGCAGTAATGCTTCGCTGAACGGGCGCCCGACGAGCTGGAACGCCGAAGGCATGCCGTTGCCGGTGAATCCCGCCGGCACGCTGATCGCCGGTAACCCGAGATAGTTGATGCCGCGCGTGCAGTGGGTCAGCGCGCCGAGCACTTTCCCCGCGTTCTCGCCGGTGGTGGTCTCTTCGATCGTCGGCACTGGTATGGATATCGCCGGGATGTGCAGGACGTCGGCGTTCGCCAGCGTCGCGGACAGGAATTCGGCGACGACTTTCGCCCGCATCGCCAGCGCCTGGCTGTAACGCGTCGCCGGATACAGCAGCCCCGGCTCGATGCGGCTGCGAACGAGGTCGCTGTAGTCTCCGCGACGCGTTCTCAGCCACGGCTCGTGTATCGCCGCGGCTTCGATGCCCATGATCATCTGGCCGAGGTTGTTCGGGAGATTCATGTCGGGCACCTGCACCTTGACGATCGTCGCGCCGAGCGAGCGATACGCCGCCAGACTTTCGTCGAGCAGGGCGCGCACCTCTGCGGTGACGTGCTCGTAGTAATAGTTCTCGGGCACGGCGATCCTGAGCCCGCGCGCGTCCCCGGTCAGCGCCGCTTCGTAATCCGGCACGTCGTATGAGGCGCAGCTCGCGTCCGCGTCGTCGGGGCCCGCGATGACGCGCAGCAGCCGTGCACAGTCACGCGCGCTCGGCGCGATCGGACCGACGCAGTCGAGCGAGTGAGACAGGGGCATCACGCCCGCGCGGCTCACGCGAGTGAGCGTCGGCTTGAGGCCGGTCACGCCGCACATCGCCGACGGATGGCGGATCGAGCCGCCGGTGTCGGTGCCGAGCGAGCCGTAGATGAGGCGCGCGGCGACCGCCGCGCCCGATCCGCTCGACGAGCCTCCCGGCACGCGCGTCAGGTCCCACGGATTGCGGCAGTGGTCGTAGTGCTTGTTGTAGCCGGTCGGGCTGAAAGCGAACTCGGCCATGTGCAGCGAGCCGAGGTTGAGCGCGCCGGCGGACTCGAGCCGGTTCAGGACCGTCGCGGTGGACGTCGTGACCTGGCCGCGGCAGATCAGCGAACCGAACTGCACGAGCTTGCCTTCACGATGAAAGAGGTCCTTGTGCGCGAGGGGCACGCCGTGCAGCGGGCCGCGCAGCTTGCCGGCCGCGCGCTCGCGGTCGCAGCGCTCTGCCTCCTCGAGCACGCCGTCGTCCTCGATCGTGGCAACGCAGTTGAGCGCCGGGCCCACGCTGCGCAGGCGTTCGAGGCAGGACTTCGCGAGATCGACCGAACGCACTTCGCCGGACGCGATGGCGTCGGCGGCTTCGGTCATCGACAGTCGAGTGAAATCAGCCATCGTTCCTCCGCTCGGTCGCCAGCAGGCGCAGGTAATGCGCGGGCTCGTCGTCGAAGCGCAGTCGGCTTGTCGCCGCAGCGATCACCTGCGCGTTGATCGCGCTCACCATCGCTTCGTATTGTTTCGCCGAGGCATCGTCGACCTCGATCGCCTGCATCTCGTGCAGGTACTGTTTCGCATCCATCACTGCTCCTTGTTGCTGTTGCTGTTGCTAAAGTCCGCCCGCGCTACGCCGCGGCGCACCCACTTCGCAGGTATAGAAAGACCACCAGTCCGCCGCGTCGAATTCCGCGTCTTTCACTGCGGCGCGTAACCCTGCGGCGAGAGGTTGCGGATCGCCGAAGCGCTCCGCGAGATTGTGCATGCGCAGAAACGCTTCGCGCTGGATCGCATCGACCGTTGCCTGCTCGAGTGTCGTCGCGACGAAATCGGTGCCGTGCCCAATCTCGTGCACGATCGGACCGGTGCCGAGCGCGTCGAGCGTCTTGCGCCGCACGTCGGGATCGACGATCAGGTCACAGCGGGGATATTTCGGCAGGGGTCGTGTCGCGATCTCGAGGCCGGTGCGATAGCACGGCGTCAGCTCGCGCTCGCCTAAAGCATAAACCCGGCCAAGCAGATCGTGAGTATGGACGACCGCAGCCGCATCGCGTCTTTCGGCGAGCAGTTGTGCGTGAAACCACTTGAAGTTCGGCGGCTTCGGACCGGCGATCCAGTTCGCGTCGTAATCGAGCAGGCAGATGTCCTGCGGCAGCATCTGGCCGAAGTTCTTCGACGCGGTCATGAGGAAGCGGTCGTCGCGCGGCAGGCGATGGCTGATGTGCTCGAGGAAAGCGACGAGGGTGTCGCGCTCCCACAACGCACGGCAGCTGAAAGCGATCGCCGCTTTCAAAGCGCTCATCGCCGCACCGTCGGCTGCATGCTCGGACGCGAAGACGTCGTACGGATGCGCGCTGACACCCGGGTCGAGCGAGGTAAAGAACTCGGCGTAATGATGATGGCCCGAGAACTGGCTCCACAGCTTGTCCGAGTCGGCTTGCGCGATGCCTTCGATGCTTTGCTGCCACGGCGCGGATACCAGATTCGCCTGCGCGAGGTACTCGAGGTGATACATCGTCGTCAGGCAATCGAGTGGATCCTTGCCGGCGGTCCATGCACCAATACCGCGCTGATTCACCGCGCTCGACACCGAAATGGTGCGCGCGAGTGCGCGCGCTTCGGCGTCGCTGTTCGCGAGCGCATTCGACACGCACTCGCCGAGCGCATACGACACCGATGATTCCATGTGCGTGAGCGGCGCGAGCCTGCGCTGCGCGATCGCCGCGGCCATCGCGGTCATCGGGCTCGCGAACATCACTGCGCCCGCATCGGGTTTTTGCCTGTAGACCTCTACGTCCACTGCGAACTGCGGCGGCAGCGCGGCAGAGCCTTCTATCACTCGCCCCGAGAGGTCGGTGACGAGGATATCGTCGGCACGGACCCGCCGCGGCAGGCACTCGCGGCCGAAGCGCGGCGTGACCACCAGCACGTTGCTTCTCGGGACGCGCAGGCTCAGGTGTCCCCACAAGTCGATCATTTCGTGATGCGCAAGAATGCGGCACACACGCGCGAGGTCTTCGCGTACATCATGTCCGAACATTACTATCTCACCGTCATTTTGATTTAGACTCCATAACCAGGAGGCGATGTTAACCGACGGAGACACTTTAATAATGCTCGCGCGTCTTGCTGCTGCCGTTTGTTTAGTGCTTACCCCGCTGTCCGCTTTGTCGCAGGAATCCTTCCCCAACCGTCCCATCAGCGTCGTCGTACCGTTCCCGCCGGGCGGCATGGCCGACTTGTCCGCGCGCCCGCTGTCGGTGTCGATGGAGCAGGTGCTCAAACAACCGGTGGTCGTCGTCAACAAGGCCGGCGCGTCCGGCGCCGTCGGCATACAGAACGTCGCGAACTCGAAGCCCGACGGCTACACCATCATGGTGTCGCTCGTATCGTTCTCCACCATTCCGGAAGTGGACGAGATGTTCGGCCGCAAGCCTGCGTACAGCCGCGACCAGTTCACGCCGATCGCGCTGCTCGCAGCCGACCCACCTGTGCTCGCAGTCGGCGCGGGAACCCCGTGGAAATCGGTGAAAGAGCTCGTGGAGGACGCGAAGAAGCGTCCGGGCGAAATCGTGTATTCGCATTCGGGCCTCTACGGTCCGTCTCACCTCCCGATGGAAATGTTTCTCCATGCCGCCGGCGTTCGCATGCGGCAGGTGCCCGCAGTCGGCGGCGGGCCCGCCATGACGCTCGTGCTCGGCGGCAACGCCGCGATGTGGTCGTCGCCGCCCGCGATGGCGCTGCAGCATGTGCAGAGCCAGAAGATTCGCGTGCTCGCGAGCTGGGGCGCCAAACGGCACGCGGCTTTCCCCGACGCGCCTACGCTCAAAGAGCTCGGCTATGACGTCGAGTTCTACGTGTGGTCCGGCGTGTTCGCACCGAAAGGCGTTGCGGAGCCCACCGTCACCATCCTGCGCGATGCGGTGCGTAAAGCGGTCGCGTTCCCCGAGTTCAAGACGTCGATGGCGAAAGTGCAAACGCCGGTCATGTATCTCGACGGGCCCGAGTTCAAGCAGTTTCTCGAGAAGGATGCGCGCATGCTGAGCACTGCGATCAAGCGCATCGGCCGCATCGAAGATAAAAAGTAACCGAGATGAGCCTGCCGCGACTTCGCAACGATCAGCTCTCCGGGCTGATGCTGTTGGCGCTTGCACTTTTCGTCGGATGGCAGAACCGCGCCTATCCGCTGGGTTCGGTGCAGGAGCCGGGGGCGGGCTATACGCCGCTCCTCATCGCGGTGTTTCTCGGTGTCATCGGTTTGCTGATCGCGCTCAAGGGCGCGTCGTCGGAGCCACTGAGCGAAATGCAGTGGCCCGAGGCGAAACGTGCGGCGATGATCCTCGTCGCCTGCGCGGTCGCGACCTACGCGCTCGAGCACCTCGGCTATCGCATCACCGTCATGTCGCTCCTCGTCTTCTTTCTCGGCGTCATGGAGCACAAGAAGCCGCTCGCGGTCGCATCGGTCGCGATCGGCTTCTCTCTCCTTTCGTTCTACTTCATCGGCACGCTGCTGCGCGTGCCGCTGCCGCGCGGCCCGCTGGGCTGGTGAACATGGCTGACACTTTCCAGAACCTACTCCTCGGATTCCAGGTCGCACTGCAGTGGAACGTCCTCGGCTACGCGTTTGCCGGGTGCGTCATCGGCACGCTCGTCGGCATGATGCCGGGACTGGGTCCGCTCGCCGGCATCAGCCTGCTGCTTCCCGCGACTTTCGGCCTGAACCCCATCATCGCGATGGTGCTGCTCGGCGGCGTCTACTACGGCGCGATGTACGGCGGCTCGACGACCTCGATCCTCATGCGCATACCGGGCGAAGCGGCATCGGTGATGACGTGCGTCGACGGTTATGCGATGACGCAGAACGGGCGGGCGGGAGCCGCGCTCGCGATCGCGGCGATCGGGTCGTTCGTCGCGGGAACGTTCGGCGTAATCGGGCTGATGCTGCTCGCGCCGACACTCGCCGCCCTCGCGCTGCGCTTCGGGCCTCCGGAGTACACCGCGCTCCTGATGATGGGCTTTTTCATCCTCGCCTACATGAGCGGCGGCTCGATGCCTAAAACGCTGGCGATGGCCGCGTTCGGCCTGCTGCTCGGCATGATCGGCATCGACGCGATGACGGGATACACGCGCTTCAGCTTCGGCGTGATCGAGCTCGGCGACGGCGTGGGCATCGTCCCGGTGGCGGTGGGGCTCTTCGGCATCTCCGAGATCCTCATGACGGCGGCGGCGGGCGAAGGGCCGAAAGTGCGCATCCCGAAGTTCCGCGAGCTCATGCCGTCAGCGCGCGAGTTCAAGGATTCGGTCGGCCCGATCGCGCGCGGAAGCCTGCTCGGTTTCCTGATCGGCATCATCCCGGGCTCGGCCCACGTGATTTCGTCGTTCGTCTCGTACGGGCTCGAGCGGCGGCTCTCCAAACATCCGGAGCGCTTCGGCAAAGGCGCGATCGAAGGCGTGGCCGGTCCCGAGTCGGCGAACAATTCCGCGGCGACCGGCGCTTTCGTGCCGATGATGGCGCTCGGCATACCGACGGGTCCGGTCACCGCCGTGATGATCGCGGCGGTGATGGTGCACGGCATCTCGCCGGGCCCCACGATGATCCAGAACCAGCCCGAGCTCTTCTGGGGTTTCGTCGCGAGCATGTATGTCGGCAACGTCGTGCTGCTCATCCTCAACCTGCCGCTCGTCGGCCTCTTCGTGAACCTGCTGAGGATTCCCTATGCGTATCTGTATCCGGGCATCCTGTGCTTTTGCATACTCGGTTGCTATTCGGTCTCCAACAGCGTGGTCGACGTGTGGATCATGCTGATCATGGGCGGGGTCGGATACGCGTTGAGGAAGTTCGGCTACGACCTCGCGCCGGTCGCGCTCGGCCTCGTGCTCGCGCCGATGCTCGAGCTCTCGCTGCGCCAGTCGCTCGCGATGAGCGCGGGCGATTACACGATCTTCCTCCAGCGCCCGATCGCACTCACGATGCTGTGCCTCGGCGTGCTGCTCCTGCTCCTGGGTTTGAAGCCGCTCCTGTCGAAGAAGAAGGACTGGCGCTCGAAGGTGGGGCTCGACGAGGTGCCGGACTGAGTTGACGTGAAGGTGATCGGAAACGCGGTGACGCGCCACGACAGCCGTCGTTCTGGCGCAGGCCAGAACCCATGTTGACGTTCAACCGATTCAAGATGGATTCCGGATCACTTGCGCTACCGCGCGTCCGGAATGACGCTCCCCCGCACCTTCACCTCCTCACTCCTATCCGGCCACTCCTTCAAAACCCGTAAAGCTTCGCCGGATTCGCGACCAGCACTTTCTCCCGCAGCGTCTCGTCCGGCACCCACTCGAGCAGCAGGTCGGCGATATCGCCATCGTTCGGCATCGCGCCTTTGACCATGACGTGCGGCCAGTCGGTGCCCCAGATCACGCGGTCGGGAGCGGCGTTCATCAGCGCGTGGGCGAAGGGCACGGTGTCCGCGTGCGGCATCGGCCCCGTCGAGATGCGGTAAGGCCCGGTGAGCTTCACCCACGCTTTGCCGCGCTCGGCGAGCCGCAGCAGCGCCTGAAAGCCGGGGTCCGCAAGGCCTTTGTCGGTTTTCATGTAGCCCAGGTGACCGAGCACGATGTCGACCGGGAAATCGGCGAAGAGCCGGTCGAGCCCGGGGAACTCGTCGGCGTGCATCAGGAATTCGACGTGCCAGCCGTAGCGCTTTATCCGCTGCGCGAGCGCGACGAGCGGCTCCATCGCGATCATGCCTTTGCCTTCGGCGACGTCGACGACGTTGATGCGCACGCCGCGCACGCCGGCGGCATCGAGCCGCTCGAGCTCGGCGTCGCTCACCTCGTCGTCCACCACGGCGACACCTCGCGCGGCGTTCCCGAGCTTCGCCATCGCGTCGAGCATGACGCTGTTGTCGCTGCCGTAGACGCTGGGCTGCACGAGCACCATCCGCTGCACGCCGAGCGTGTCGAGCATCTGCCGGTACGCGGGGAGCAGGGCGTCGGGCGGGGTATAGACGCGGCGCTCCGAATACGGATGGCGCTCGATGGGACCGCAGATGTGCGCGTGGGTGTCACAGGCGTTGCGGGGCATGGCCATGCGCGGCTTGCGCGGATGGGCGTCGGGCGCTGCGCACAGCGGCGCTGCGGGAGAGGCGGCGTGAGGAGGAGGCGTGTTCATGGTGTGTGATGATGAATGCGGAATGATGAATGCGAAACGAAAGATCGGGATTTATACTTCGCCGGTGATGTTACCTGAAGCCGCGCCCATGCCCTCTCCCGCCCGAGTGTCCGGCGCGCGCTTTATGCGCACGGTTGTGTCTGCCGCCGCGATCGTGTTGTCCGGTGCGCTTTACGCCGCCGACATAGAGCGCACCGGCGGCCCTTACGTGCCGACGCCGCAGGCAGTCGTCGACGCGATGCTCGATTTCGCGAAAGTCGGGCCGAAAGATTTCGTCATCGATCTCGGCTCCGGCGACGGGCGCATCGTGCTCACTGCCGCGCAGCGCCACAGCGCGCGAGGCCGGGGTTTCGACATCGATCCCGAGCTCGTCGCGCAAAGCAACGCCGAAGCGCAGAAGCGCGGGCTCGCCGATCGCGTGAGCTTCGTGCAGCAGGACGTGCTGCAGGCGCCGATCGAGTCAGCGACGGTCGTCACGCTCTACCTGCTGCCGGGAATGATGCAGAACCTCCAGGCGAAGTTCATACGCGAGCTCAAGCCCGGAACCCGCATCGTGGCGCACGATTTTCCTTTCGGTGACTGGAAACCCGATCGCGAGACGAGCGTCGACCTGCCCGAGAAATACGGCTCCCCGGGCCCGTGGAAATCGAACCTCTTCTACTGGGTCGTGCCGGCGCGGGTGCAGGGGGTGTGGCAGGTGAGCGCGCCGGGACTTTTCAATGTGCCTGTAGCGCTCGCGCTGCAGCAGCAGTATCAGGTGCTCGACGGCTCGACCCGCGCGGGCGGCAAGGCAGTGCCGCTGGCCGGCGGCAAGGTCGACGCCGACCGGGTCGTGTTCAAGCTGGCGCTGCCGCCAGGCACCGTCGAATTCAAGGGCGCGATCGACGGCGAACGCATGGGCGGGGAAGCGACTGCAGGCGGCAGGACGTTCCGGTGGACCGCCGTGAGATCGCCAGTGGCGGCACAAGTGCCGTGATCGGTGCTCGTGCCGCTCGCGGCACAGCAATTGCCAACAGAGGCGGGTGAGCTTCGGAGAGCTCTAAACCTTACAGGAGTGGAGCTATGAACAAACGCACCATGCTTTTGAGCGCAGCATTCGCGGCCGCCGTGCTCGGCGCCGCGTCGGCGGGCGCGCAGGACCGCAACAGGAACGGCGTGATGGATTCGGGCGATCGCGGCGTGGGCACGCCCGCGACCGTGGAGAATACGCCGACCTTCAACCAGGGCATCCCGAGCGGAGTGAATGCGATGCCCACGCTCGACAATCGATCGAATCCGAGCGAGTCCAAGGCTTCGACTGAACGCCAGGTGGACGGCACGCGGCTCGCGCCTCGGGCCGACAATCCCAACTTGCCCAACCCGGTGACGCCGAGTGCGGCGAACGAGTCGGCCGCGCAGCCGTTGATGCGTGACCCGACGAACGCGAGCGGCATGGAAGGCCGCAGCAGCGCCGGCGGCACGCGCTAGGTTTTCAGCGAGCGCCGCACACGCGCGCGCCCATGCCGCGGCAGGTCTGCGGCATTCCAGGGCGAACGGGGGTGAACGGCCGTTCGTGCTGAGCCCTTCGACAGGCTCAGGACAGGCCTGTCGAAGCATGAACCCGCCGTTCCCCTTCGACTGCGTGGCCGCGCCTCGCTCAGGGCGTACGGGGGTGTATGGCCGTTCGACTGCGTGGCCACGCCACGCACAGGGCGAACGGGGGTGAATGGCCGTTCGACTGCGTGGCCGCGCCTCGCTCAGGGCGAACGG
>JAQGNC010000288.1 GCA_028292065.1 Betaproteobacteria bacterium | reverse complement strand
GAGATGACGAGCCCCACCGCGAGGCTCCATAAACCGACGACGCCGATGTGGGCGGCGAGCGCGGGGCGGGCCGGGACGGATGGGTTAAGCACTGCTCGCATGATGACGGTATGCGCCGCATGATGCCACGGCCGCGGCACCGGGGCGTGCTTCGATGCCGTGTCGCGTGCTGCTATCATGGCTTCGCCGCACGCCGTTTCCAATATCAAGAGGGGGAGCCGCCATGTCGCTATTCCGCTGTATCCAGCCGTTCGTCGTCGCCGCGCTCGTCCTCGCCGCTGTCGCCTTTCCCGCGCACGCGCAGCGCTATCCGACCAAACCGATACGTCTCGTGGTGCCTTTCCCGCCGGGCGGCTCGTCCGACGTCGTGGCGCGTATCGTCGCCGAAGGCGCGCGCGAAGCGCTCGGCCAGACGCTCGTCATCGAGAACGTCGGCGGCGCAGGCGGCAACATCGGGACCGCGCGCGCCGCGAAAGCCGCCCCCGACGGCTACACGGTCATCGAATGCACGATCGGCACGTGCGCGATCAATCCGAGCATCTACTCGAGCACCGGCTACGACCTGCAGAAGGATTTCGCGCCGGTGTTCCTCGTCGGCGGCGTCATGAACATCTTCACCGTCCATCCTTCGATGCCGGTCAAGACGATCAAGGAATTCGTGGCGCACGCGAAGGCGAGCCCAGGCAAGATCGTGACGGCCATCGGCGGCATCGGCAGCTCCAATCACCTGACGCCGGTGTGGTTCGCGAACGTCGCGGACATCAAGCTGCTCTACGTGCCTTTCAAGGGTTCCGGCGATTCGATCACCGCCCTCCTCGGCGGAGAAGTTTTCGCCTTCGTCGACAACGAGCCTTCGATCCTGCCGCACATCCAGTCGGGCCGCATCCGCGCGCTTTCAGTCACCGGCCCTCAGCGCTCGCCGCGCCTGCCGAACGTGCCGACGATGATCGAATCGGGGTACAAAGGTTTCGTCGTCGAGCCGTGGTTCGGCTTCCAGGTGCCGCAAGGCACGCCGCCGGCGGTGATCCAGACGCTCAACGCCGCGTTCAACACCGCGGTCCAGAATCCGCGCATCAGAAAGCGCCTCGACGAAGCCGGCCTGCGGGTGGTCGGCGGCGGGCCTGAAAAGCTCGGGGACCAGATCTCCAGTGAGTACACTCGCTGGGCGAAGGTAGTCAAAGACAACAACATCCGGGCTGATTGAGTAGTTGTAGCGCAGGCGCCCTCGCCTGCAGCAGTGCTTCGCTCGATCGCCGCGTCAACAACCAGGAGGCGAGCGGCTGCAGGCGAGGCGCCTGCGCTACACGACGCCGGTGCATTAAAATCCGTGCCCTCGCAGCGATCAACGGAGCACGGAGCAATGGACACGAAAGAGCGGCAATCGGCAGGAACAACGACAGGCGCGCGTGCGCTGGTGGACGCACTGCTGCGCGAAGGCGTCGACCACGTCTTCGGCATACCGGGCACCCAGAACCTCGCGATACTCGACGAGCTGCGCGAGACGCCGCAGATCCGCTTCATCCTCACGCGTCACGAGCAGGGCGCGGCGTTCATGGCGTACGGTTTCGCGCGCGCCGCGCTCAAACCCGCGGTCGTGACCGCGACCGAAGGGCCGGGCCTGACCAACCTCGCGACCGGCATCGCCGCGGCTTTCAAAGGCCAGGTCCCTCTGATCAGCATCTGCGGCATCCAGGAAAGCTCGATGCAGGAGCGCGATGCGACGCAGGACATCGACCAGACGACGTTCATGCGCCCGATCACCAAGTGGGCGCACACGATTCCCACGGTCGATAAAGTTCAGGAGTACGTGCGCAAGGCTTTTCGCGTGGCGCTCACCGAGCCGCAGGGGCCGACGCACATCGACGCGTCGAGTGATGTCCTGCTCGAGCAGACCAAAGTCGAGGCCATCGAGCCGGCGCGTTACCGCAACACCGTGCTGCCTTCGTGCAGCAGCGACCAGCTCGACGAAGTGATGGCGCTGCTCGCGCGCGCCGAGCGGCCGGTGTTCCTGGTCGGCAGAGGCCTCATCAGCGAGTCCGCGACGAACGCGATGGCCGAGCTCGCGGAGCGCACCGGAATCCCGGTCGCGGCGCTGCAATACTCGCCCGACGCTTTCCCGACGTCGCACGCGCTCGCGCTCGGCCCTCTCGGCCGCAACGCATTTGTCAGCGCGAATCGCACCGTGCCCAAAGCCGACCTCGTGATCGCGATCGGCGCCCACATCGACGTGTTCTCGACGACATTCAAGTACGGGATCATCAGCGAGGACGCGAAGCTGGTACACCACACGTCGGCGCCCGGGCAGATCGGTATCGTCTTTCCGGTGACGCTCGGCGTGACCGGCTCGACGATGAGCTTCATCACGGGATTGACCGAGCGCGTCGCGAAAGCCGGGCTGCGCAAATCCTGGGTCGACGTGGCAAAAGCGCGCGCCGAGTGCGAAGCCGAGCAGCAGGCGGTGCTAAAACCCAATGCCGAGCCGATCCAGTCGCAGTTCGTCGCGCACGTCATCCGCAAAGTGCTGCCGAAGAACGGCCTGCTCGTGGTCGACGCGGGCAACGGCGGCAAGCACGTGCGCACCTATTTCAAGAGCTTTGAACCCGGCACTTTCATGTGCATCGACGACTGGGCTTCGGTCGGCGGCTCGTTCCCGATCGCACTCGGCGCGAAGCTCGCGCGTCCCGACCGCCCCGTGCTGTGCGCGTCAGGCGACATGGGCGCGATGTGCAACATCGGCGAGCTCGAGACCGCGGTGCGCGAGAACATCCCGGTCGTGTACGTCGTCTTCAACGACCAGGGACTCGGCAACGAGCGGGCGTTCCAGAACGAGCACTACGGCGGGCGCTTCTTCGCGGTCGATTACCAGAACCCGGACTTCGGCGCGCTCGCGCGAGTCTTCGGTGCGTACGGCGAGCAGGTGAAGCATCCGGCGGACCTCGAAGGCGCGATCCAGCGCGCGTTCGACAGCGGCAAGCCCGCGGTCATCGACGTGCTCATCGACCAGAAGACGCTCGCGCCGGTGGTCTACAGGGCATAGGCGCGCCGCTTTACTGCTTCTGCATCCCCGCATCCCTGGCGACCTTTTCCCACTTCGCGAGGTCCGCGGGGATCAGCTTGCGCATCTGCGCCGGGGTGCGCAGTTCGACCTCGGCGCTCTCGGTGGCGAAGCGCTTCGCGGTCTCCGGCTGCTGGAGTATCGCCGCGACCTCGGTGTTCAATTTGTCGACGACGGCGGCGGGCGTGCCGGCGGTGGTCGCCCACGCCCACCAGATCCCCGCGTCGTAGCTCGGGAGCCCGGCCTCGGCGGCGGTGGGCACGTCGGGCATGGTCGCGAGGCGCTTGTCACCGGTGACGGCCAAGGCTTTCAACTTGCCTGAACGGATCTGCGCGGTTCCTGTGACCGCCGTCGCCACGGCCATGTGCACGTTGCCCGAGATCACGTCGATCAGCGCGGGGGCGCCGCCTTTGTACAGCGCGATTTCGGCCTTGATCCCGGCGTGGCTGCGAAACATCGCCGACACGAAATGCATGAAACCGCCGGCTGAAGCCATCGTGAGGTAGTTGGGTCTGGACTTGCCGAGCGCGATGAGCTCCTGCAGTGAATTCACCGGCACCGACGGGCCGACGGTGACGATCACCGGCGCTTTGCCGAACATTGCGATCCAGTCGAAATCCTTGACCGGATCGTACGGGAGCTTGCGAACGACCGCGGGATTCATCGTGAACGCGGTCGAGGCCATGAGGATCGTGTAGCCGTCGGGATTCGCTTTCGCGACGATGTCGGTCGCGATCATGCCTTCGGCGCCCGCGCGGTTGTCCACCACGACCTGCCGGCCGAGGCGCTCGGCGAGCTGCCCGCCGATGTA
>JAQGNC010000280.1 GCA_028292065.1 Betaproteobacteria bacterium | reverse complement strand
GTTGTTCGACAGCACGCCGCCCTGCTCCACCAGGGTGCTGATGCGCGAGCCTCGCACGCCGGTCACGTCGAGCACGATGCGCCCGTCGTCAAGCAGCAGGGTGTCGCCTTTGCGCACGTCTTTCGGCAGGTTCTTGTAATCGAGCCCGACGCCGCCCAGATCCCCCATCTCGCGCTCCGCATCGAGCACGAAATTCTGGCCGCTCGCCAGCGTGATGCGCCCGTCGCCGAACTTGCCGATGCGGATCTTCGGGCCCTGCAGGTCGACGAGCACGCCGACCGCGCGGCCGGCGCGCTTGGCGAGCGAGCGCACGAGCTCGACTCGCGCCTTGTGCTCGGCGGCGGTGCCGTGGGAGAAGTTCATCCGCACCACGTCGAGGCCCGCCTCGATCATGCGTGACAGGACCTTGGGGTCGCTCGACGCGGGGCCGAGCGTGGCGACGATCTTGGTGCGGCGTGGCATCATGGGTTCGCTCCTCGTTGTTCCAGAATTTCTATCGCGGGCAGCTTCTTGCCTTCGAGGAACTCGAGAAAAGCGCCGCCTCCGGTCGAGATGTAAGAGATCTTGTCGGCGATGCCGTATTTGGCAACGGCCGCGAGTGTGTCGCCGCCGCCGGCGATCGAGAACGCGTCGGATTTCGCGATCGCCCGCGCGATGGTTTCGGTGCCGCTACCGAACGGGTCGAATTCGAACACCCCGACTGGCCCGTTCCACACGATCGTTCCGGCTTTTGCCAGCGACTTCGCGAGTGCGTTCGCCGTGTCAGGACCGATGTCGAGGATGAGATCGTCGTCGGCCACTGCGCTCGCCGGCTTGGTCGTCGCCTGCGCGGTCGCCGAAAATTCTTTCGCGCACACCACATCGGTCGGCACCGGCACCGAGCCGCCTTTCGCTTCGAGTATTCCGGAAATCCTGCGTGCCTCGTCGACGAGCTCCGGCTCGGCGAGCGACTTGCCGATTCGGTGCCCTGCCGCCAGAAGGAATGTGTTGGCGATGCCGCCGCCGACGATGAGCTGGTCGACTTTTTCGGCGAGCGTCGCGAGGATCGTCAGCTTCGTCGAAACTTTCGAGCCGCCGACGATCGCCACCAGCGGGCGCTTCGGCTTGTCGAGCGCACGCGTGAGCGCGTCGATCTCGGCCGCCATCAGCGGACCCGCGCACGCGACTTTCGCGAATCGCGCGATGCCGTGGGTCGTCGCTTCGGCACGGTGCGCGGTGCCGAAAGCGTCGTTGACGTAGATGTCGCACAGCGCCGCCATCTTGCGCGAAAGCGCCTCGTCGTTCTTCTTCTCGCCTTTGTTGAAGCGGCAGTTCTCGAGCAGCACCGCTTCACCCGCCGCGACTTCGACGCCGTCGAGCCAGTCGCGTTTGAGCGGCACGCTTTTGCCGAGCAGCCCCGACAGGTGCGCGGCGACCGGCGCGAGCGACTCGGCTTCGTCGAACACCCCTTCCTTGGGCCTGCCCAGGTGCGACACCAGCATCAGCCTCGCGCCTTTTTCGAGCGCCAGGCGGATGCCGGGGAGCGCGGCGCGGATACGCGTGTCGTCCGCGACCTTGCCGTCTTTCATCGGCACGTTGAAGTCTTCGCGGATAAAGACTCGCTTATCAGCGAGGGCCAGATCTGTCATTTTCAGTATAGGCATAGAGTCTGGGGCAGTTGAGATTACTGCGTGAACGAGTGAACGAGTGAACAGGTGAACGGGTAACGGCGGAGGGTAGCGCAACTCATGCAGAAGCGAAAAGCGGGCCGAAGCCCGCGTTCCTACCCGTTCACTCGTTCACCTGATCACCCGTTCACGCATCACTTGGCACTCATCAGCGCGACCGTCGTATCGAGCATCCGGTTGCTGAAGCCCCACTCGTTGTCGTACCACGCGAGCGCTTTGACGAGCACCCCGTTGGAGACTTTGGTGAGGCCGGCGTCGACGATGCTCGAGGCGGGGTTGTGGTTGAGGTCGCTCGAGACGATCGGCTCTTCGGTGTATTCGAGGATGCCTTTGAGCTCGCCTTCGGCGGCGGCTTTGAGGATCGCGTTCACTTCTTCGACGCTCGTCGGGCGTGCGGCGGTGAAGGTGAGGTCGACGAGCGAGACGTTCGCGGTCGGCACGCGCACCGCGAAACCATCGAGCTTGCCGTTGAGCTCGGGCAGCACCAGCCCCACCGCGGCGGCGGCGCCGGTCTTGGTCGGGATCATGTTCAACGCTGCAGCGCGCGCGCGGCGCAGGTCCTCGTGATAGACGTCGGTCAGCACCTGGTCGTTGGTGTACGAATGGATCGTCGTCATCAGGCCCTGCACGATGCCGATCTTGTCGTTGAGCGCCTTGGCGAGCGGCGCGAGACAGTTGGTCGTGCACGACGCGTTGGAGATCACGGTGTCGCTCGCTTTCAGCGATTTGTGATTCACGCCGTAGACGATCGTGGCGTCGACGTCCTTGCCGCCGGGCGCCGAGATGATGACTTTCTTCGCGCCGCCTTTGATGTGCGCGCCCGCTTTTTCTTTCGTGGTGAAAAAGCCGGTGCATTCGAACACCACGTCGACGCCGAGCTCGGCCCACGGCAGCTCGGCCGGGTTGCGCTGCGCCAGCACCTTGATCCGGTCGCCGTTGACCACCATCGAATCGCCTTCGACCGTGACGGTGCCGTGGAACTTGCCGTGCACCGTGTCGTGCCGAGTCAGGTGCGCGTTGGTCTGCGCGTTGCCCAAGTCGTTGATCGCGACGATCTCGATGTCGCGGCTCTTGTCGCTCTCGTAATGAGCGCGGAGGATGTTGCGGCCGATGCGGCCGTAGCCGTTGATGGCGACTTTGATGGTCATGTGCTTCTCCGGACGAAAGTGTTTACGTTAGAACTTCAATGTGACGGCGTTGCGACGGTAGCGTTCGAATCAATTCGCGGCGGCTGCGAGTACCTGCTTCAGCTGGTCGACGACGTTCTCGACCGTGAAACCGAAGTACTTGAAAAGGTCGGCCGCGGGCGCCGACTCGCCGTAGCGGTCGATGCCGACGACCCCGCCTTCGAGGCCGACGTATTTGCGCCAGAAATCGGTCACGCCCGCCTCGATCGCGAGGCGCGGCACGCCCCGCGGCAGCACCGATTCGCGATACGCCGAGTCCTGCCGGTCGAACACGCTCGTCGAAGGCATCGACACCACTCGAACCGCGATGTTCTCGGCGTCGAGCGCTTTCTGTGCGGCCAGCGCGAGCGCGATCTCGGAGCCGGTCGCGAGGATGACCGCCTGCGGCTTGGCGGCGTCGGACAGGACGTAGCCGCCGCGAGCGATGCCCGCGAGCTGATCGGCGTTACGCGGCTGGAAAGGCAGGTTCTGGCGCGACAGCAGCAGGCTCGTCGGCCCGTCGCTGCGCTCGATCGCCGCGATCCACGCGGCCATCGTCTCTGCGCTGTCGCACGGGCGCCACACGTCCATGTTCGGGATGAGGCGCAGCGTCGCGGCGTGCTCGACCGGCTGGTGGGTCGGGCCGTCTTCGCCGAGCCCGATCGAATCGTGAGTGAAGACGTGGATCACGCGCTGCTTCATCAGCGCGGCCATGCGCAACGCGTTGCGCGCGTAGTCGGAGAAAGTCAGGAAAGTCGCGTCGAAAGGGATCACGCCGCCGTGCAGCGCGAGGCCGTTGGCGATCGCGGCCATGCCGAATTCACGCACGCCGTAGTAGATGTAGTTGCCGCCGCCGGTTCGCGCCACCGGTTTCGAGCCCGACCACATCGTCAGGTTCGACACCGCCAGGTCGGCCGAGCCGCCGACGACCTCGGGCAGCAGCGGGCCGAGCGCTTCGATCGCGTTCTGCGACGCTTTGCGGGTCGGGATGGTTTCGGCCTTCGCCGTCACCTTTGCGAGCAGGCTTTCGCGCTGGCTCGCCCAGTCGGCGGGCAACGCGCCCGCCACGCGACGTTTGAGCTCGGCCGAACGCTGGGGGTGTTTGGCCTCGTACGCTTTCAGCTTCTCGTTCCACTGCGCTTCGAGCTTTGCGCCTCGCTCAACCGCGTTCCACCCGTCGTAAATGCTTTCCGGGATTTCGAAAGCCGGGTATTTCCAGCCGATCGCAGCACGCGTCGCCGCGACTTCTTCCGCGCCGAGCGGAGAGCCGTGGGCAGCGCCGGTATTCGCTTTCTTGGGCGCGCCTTTGCCGATCGTGGTCTTGCAGCAGATCAGCGTCGGGCGCGAGCGCTCGGCTTTTGCTTTGTGGATCGCCGCATCGATCGCAGCGGCGTCGTGCCCGTCGACACCCGCGATCACGTTCCAGCCGTACGCTTCGAAGCGCTTCGGCGTGTCGTCGGTGAACCACTGCTGCATCGCGCCTTTCTCGGAATCGATCGAGATCCCGTTGTCGTCCCAGAAAGCGATCAGCTTGGCGAGGCCGAGCGTTCCCGCGAGCGAGCACGCTTCGTGCGAGATGCCTTCCATGAGGCAGCCGTCGCCGAGGAAGACATAAGTGCGGTGGTCGACCACGTCGTGGCCTTCGCTATTGAATTCGGCGGCGAGCACGCGCTCGGCGATCGCCATGCCGACCGCGTTGGCGAGACCCTGCCCGAGCGGCCCGGTCGTCGTCTCGACGCCCGGTGCGTAGCCGTGCTCGGGATGTCCCGGCGTTTTCGAATGGAGCTGGCGGAAATTCCTGAGCTCGCCGATCGGCAGGTCGTAGCCGGTCAGGTGCAGCAGCGAGTACAGCAGCATCGAGCCGTGTCCGTTCGAAACGACGAAGCGGTCGCGGTCAGGCCATTGCGGGTTGGCGGGGTTGTGGCGCAGGTGGCCGTTCCACAGCACTTCGGCGATGTCGGCCATGCCCATCGGCATTCCGGGGTGGCCGGAGTTCGCCTGCTGCACGGCGTCCATGGCGAGCGCGCGGATCGCGTTCGCGAGTTCGAGACGGGAGCTCATGTAATCCTGGAGGGGGAGGTGCGGGGAAAACCGCGATTATACCGGGTGAGGCGTGAGGCGTTAGGCGTGAGGGGTGAGGCGTAGCGCAGGCGCCTCGCCTGCAGCCATAGCGCCGTTGACCCTCTATCCGACGGAGCGGACGCCGCTTACGCCGCACGGACCCGCCTCACCCCTCACGCCTCACGCCTCACGCCCTCGAACTCAGCTCTCCTCCATCTTCCTCGTCACCCGTATGCCCAGCTGCTTCAGCTTGCGATACAGGTGCGTGCGCTCGAGGCCGACGGTGTCGGCGACGCGGCTGATGTTCCCGCCTTCCTTGGCGATGTGGTACTCGAAATACACCCGCTCGAAAGCGTCGCGCGCGTCGCGCAAAGGCAGCTCGAAAGCCTGGTCGTGGACGCGCTGCCGTGCGGGATCCGCCTGGGGCAGGGTGCGCTCGACGTCTTCGAGGGTGATCTGCTCGCCGAGCGCGGTCTGCGCGAGGGTTTGCACGCTCGTCTGGAGCTGGATCAGGTTGCCCGGCCAGTCGTAATTGCGCAGCGCGTTGAGCGCCGCGGTCGAAAATTCGCGCGGAGGTACTTCCTTCGCTTCGATCATCTGCGACAGCACCAGGTTGGCGATGTCGGGAACGTCTTCGCGATGTTCGCGCAGCGTCGGCACGCGAATCGTGGTGGCGGAGAGCGCGGCGTAGAGCCGGCTGTCGAAAGCGCCCGCGGCGACGAGGTCGGCGAGATGCCGGGTCGCGCCTGCGACCACCCTCGCGTTGTAGCGGTCGAGCTTGGAAATGAGGAGCAGCAGGCCTTTCTGCTCGACCCGGGTGAGCTCTCCCACCTCGTGGACGAAAAGCGTGCCTTCGCGCGCCTGCGCGAGCAGGTCGAGGGGGGCTTCGGCGAGCCGGCCCGTCGCTTCGAGCGCGAGCCACGGGGTGTTGCGAGCGTGCAGAAAACGCGCACACAGCTCGATCCCGCATCCGGGCTCGGCGAGCAGGAGCACCGGGGTGCGCAGGTTCGCGACGCGCTCGAGGCGCTGCTTCAGCTCGTTGACCACGGCTGCGCGCCCGAGTGCGGCGAGCGACAGGCTCGCCTGCGGCTGCTCGCCGCCGTGCTTGAGCGCCCGGCCGACCGTCGCGAGCAGCTTCTGCAGCGCGATCGGTTTTTCGAGAAAATCGAACGCGCCGATCCGCGTCGCCTGCACCGCGGTGTCGATCGTGCCGTGGCCCGACATCATCACCACCGGCATCGTCAGCAGCCCCGCGCTCGCCCATTCCTTCAGCAGCGTGATGCCGTCGGTATCGGGCATCCAGATGTCGAGGAGCACGAGGTCGGGACGGGTGCGGCTGCGGTAGGCGCGCGCTTCACTCGCGTTTTCGGCGAGCCGCACCGTGTAGCCCTCTTCCGAAAGGATTTCGGACAGGAGCTCGCGGATTCCCATTTCATCGTCGACGACCAGGATCTGTTGCATAGGCAGCCTTTCCCGTTCGGCTAAGCAGCGGACTGCGCTGCGGCCGCGCGGGCAGCCGCGGTCGGCAGCGTGATCGTGACGCGGGCGCCCTGGGGCGCGACATTGACGATGGCGACGTGGCCGCCGTGCTCTTCGACGATCTTCTTGACGATGACCAGCCCGAGCCCGGTTCCTTTGGGCTTGGTGGTGACGTAAGGCTCGAACGCGCGCTTCATGAGGTTCTCGGGGAAACCGGTGCCGTTGTCGGTCACCTGGAAACGCAGGCTGTCGACGCCTGATTCGGTGCGGATGACGATCCTCGGCTCATCGGTGTCGATGAGCGCGTCCTGCGCGTTCTGCAAGAGGTTGTGCACGACCTGCCTCAACTGCGAAGCGTCGCCCACGATCGTCGGCAGGCCTTCTCCCAGCTCGAGCGCGATCCTCGAGCCGAGCGACTCGTACAGGGTCAGCACTTCGCGCACGACCGCGTTCAGATCGAGCTCGCGCATCGCGGGCTCGGGCGTGCGGGCGTACTGGCTGAACGCATCGACCATCCGTTTCAACGCCGCGACCTGGTTGACGATCGTGCGGGTCGAGCGCGTCAGCAACTCGGCATCGGCGGGCCCGAGCTTCGGCGCGAGCTTGAACTCCACGCGCTCGGCCGAGAGCTGGATCGGCGTCAGCGGGTTCTTGATCTCGTGCGCCAGGCGCCGGGCGACTTCGGCCCACGCGGCGTCGCGCTGCGCCTGGAGCAGGTGGGTCACGTCGTCGAACACCACGACGTGGCCGGTTTCCGCGCCCGCGGAAAGCCGCGAGCCGCGCAGCAGCAACACCTGTGTCCCGTCCCGGGCGACGCGCTCGATCTGATCCTCCCATTCTCCCGGCTCAGCGCTGGCAAAAGCCGTGCGCAGCGCTTCCGACAGCGGCGCGAGCGACGGATCGAGCGCGTCCCACGAGCCGAGCTCGCGGTCGATCAGCGGCGAGCAGTCGAGGCGCAGGATCTGGTGCGCGCTGCGGTTGGCCGAGCGCAGCCTGAAGGTATCGTCGAACGCGAGCACGCCGGCGGAGAGATTGACGAGGATGCTTTCGAGGTGCGCCTTGGCGTGCGCGAGCTCGGTTTCCTTGCGCTCGGCTTCGGCGCGCGCTTCGGCGAGCTGCAGGGTCATGCTGTTGAACGATCGGGTGAGCATGCCCAGCTCGTCGCGGCTCGGGTCGGCGGCGCGCTGGCTGAAGTCGCCCTGCGCCACCGCGCGAGTGCCTTCGACGAGCACGTTGAGCGGCGCCGACAGGCGGTTGGCGAGAAGGAACGAAGCGCCGAGCGCGGAGAGGAGCGCGAGGAGCAGCGCAAGCGTCAGCGTGATGCCGTACAGGCGCTTCAACCCGCGCCGCGAGAGCTGCAGCTCCTGGTATTCGCTGTAGCCCGACTGCACGGTCTCGGCGTCGCGCCCGAGCTCCTGGGGCACCGGCTGCAATAGCTGCACCGCGCGCGATTCCTCGCTGAGCGAGATCACGTTGACCGGTGCGATCACGCGCAAGTACAGGCCGCGCTCCGGGATCTGCTCGATCGCGGCGTAAGTCTGCTGCTGCCGCAACTTGCGCATCGCGGTCGGGCCCGGCGGCTCCGGTGAGATTCCAGCGCGCTCGCTACCCGACACCGCGATGAACTTGCCGCGTTGGGTATAAAGCGTCGCTTCCTCGACCCCCGCCTGCTGTCGCAGCGAGTTGAGCAGCCCGAGATGTTCCGCCGCCGGGCGCACCGACATCGCGGAGGCCATCGCGTCGGCTTTCGCGGTCAGGTCCTTCAAGCGGCTGTCGAGCGCGTTGCGGCCGATATTGAGCCCCGCTTCGAGCGCCTTGTCGATACGCACTTCGAACCAAGACTCGATGCTCCTGGAGAGGAACTGCACCGACACGCCGTAGATGAGCGCGCCCGGCAATATCCCCACCAGCGCGAAGAGCACCACCAGGCGCAGGGTGAGCTTGGCGCCGAAGACTCGCGCGCGGAGCTTGCGCCGAAGGATGTAGAGCTGATAGCCGACGAGACCCGC
>JAQGNC010000265.1 GCA_028292065.1 Betaproteobacteria bacterium | reverse complement strand
GGTATGGTCGAGCGCGAGCGGCTGGGCGGCGAGCACGGCCGAGCCGACGAGGTTGTCGCCGAAAGCGGCGACGACCGCCCACATGCGATGAGCGCCTTTCAACTCGCGATCGACGATGAGGCTCGTGCAGATCTCGGGCGCAGTGTCGATGTGCGCTTCAAGCGCCGGATGCTGCGGGATGTCACCGCAAGCGTGGTGATCGTAGTAGCGCACGCGGGCGCCGGCGTGCAGCACGCGATTGAGCGCGTCCGCGTTCGCTTTCATCGACACGTCGAGCACCGTGAGCTCGTCGCCGGCGTGCGCATCGACGCGGGCGAGCAGCGCGATGTCGCGCTTGACTCCGGTCACGAGCTCGGCGTCGCGAGGCTCATTGAGCCTCAGTTGATGGAGCGCGCACAGGCCGTCCGCGTCACCGTTGAAAATATCGTAGGATTTGGGCATGTCCGATTCGCGCATGGCCGATTCAAATTCGCGGCGACGGCCGCGCGCGGAGCGCGGTGTCCTCGCGCGCATCCTCGCGTCAGCCTACCTGGTGGTCATAGCGTACACCAGCCTGCAGCCTTTCAGCGGCTGGTGGATACCGCCCCCGGAGATCAGGAGTTTTCTCTTCGCGCCGTGGCCGCGCTACATCACGCTCGAGGACGTGCTCGTCAACATCGCCGCGTACGTGCCGCTCGGCTTCCTGCTCGCGCGATCAGGCATGGCGAAGCTCGGCATGCGCCGCGCGGTGCTCGTCGCCGCCGGGCTCGCGCTCGTGACGAGCGTCGTGATGGAATGCATCCAGATGTTCATGTCCGCGCGCGTCGCGTCGAACGTCGACGTGCTGACCAACGGCCTCGGCGGCCTCATCGGCGCGCTCGCCGCACCGCTTTTCGCGCCGACGCGCGGCCTCGGCATACGCCTCGAGCGCCTGCGCCAGCAGTGGTTCGCTTACGGTATTTCGGCCGATGTCGGGCTCGTCCTGGTGTGCATCTGGCTGGTCACGCAGCTCCATCCGAACGCCCAGCTCTTCGGCACCGGGAACCTGCGCGACACTTTCGAGCTGCCGACGTGGATGATCCACACCCCGCAGCTCCTCGTCGCCACCGAAGCCGCGGTCGCGGGGCTCAACCTGCTCGGGGTCGGGCTCGTGCTGTACGCGCTCACGCGCGACAACGTTCCGCGAGGCCTCGCGGTGGCGGCCGTGCTCGCGGCCGGTTTTGCGGGCAAGGCGCTCGCCGCGTTCACTTTCGCCAAAGGCGCGCCGCCGCTCGCGTGGGTTACCCCGGGCGTGCTCATCGGGGTGCTGGTGAGCGCGGTGGTGCTCTACGGGCTCACGCACCTGCCGAGGCGAGCGCAGTGGATCGCCGCGGGCTTGAGCTTTGCTGCGGCCATCGTAGTGATCAACATCGCGCCGGAGAACCCGTACCAGACCCTGCCTCCGCAACTGCTCGCCGGCGGGCCGACGCATATCCTGAGTTTTTCAGGGATCGTGCGCGCGCTGTCGGAGCTGTGGCCTTTTCTCGCGGTGATTTATACCGCGACCGTCGCCGGCGAGCGGCCTGCCGCTTGAAAGGCAGCCTGCAGCCGTCGTCTATAATGGCGTCCATGAGCTATTACCAGCGGCACGTATTCTTCTGCTGCAACAAGCGCGATAACTGTGCCCGCGCGTGCGCCGACAATGGTGCGCAGGAGATGCGCGATTACGCGAAGAAGCGCGTGAAAGAGCTGAAGCTTTCGGGCGCGGGAAAGACGCGCATCAACACCGCCGGGTGCCTGGACCGCTGCGACGAAGGTCCGGTGCTCGTCGTCTATCCCGAAGCGGTCTGGTATACCTACGTGGATCGCGAGGACGTCGACGAGATCATCTCGGAGCACATCCAGAACGGCCGCGTCGTAGAACGGCTGCGCATTTAAGACCAACCCACGCGGGCCGCGACAGGCCGCGCTCGCACGAAAATCCATGTCCGAAGTCGAAATCAGGCCGATGCCTCCATCGAGTCTCGAGCGCGTCGTCATCGACGGCGCCGCAGGCGCGATCCAGACCGACATCAACGATCCGGGCGGTGAACGCCGCGGCGTGGCGCTCATCGCGCACCCGAACCCGGTCCAGGGCGGCACCAAGGACAACAAGGTCGTCACCACGCTCGCGAAAGCATTCTTCAATCTCGGCTACGTCGCGGTGCGCCCGAACTTCCGCGGCGTGGGCGAGAGCGCGGGCGTTCACGACCAGGGCATAGGCGAGACCGACGATCTGATCGAAGTCGCCGCTTACCTGCGCAAGCGCTTCGATGATCCGGCTTTCATCCTGGCGGGTTTCTCTTTCGGCAGCTTCGTGCAGACGCGAGTCGCCAAGCAGCTCACGCCCAGCCGCATGGTGCTCGTCGGCCCGGCGGTGAACCGCTTCCCCGCCGAGACCGTGCCGCCGGAGACGCTCGTGATCCACGGCGAGCTCGACGACGTGGTGCCGCTGCAGGCGGTTTTCGACTGGGCGCGGCCGCAGCAGCTGCCGATCGTCGTCGTCCCCGGCGGCGAGCATTTCTTCCACGGGCGCCTGAACCTGCTCGCGCAGATCGTCGTGCACTATTGCAGGTGATGCCGCACCTGCGCGTGTCGGGACTGCGCAAGTCCTACGACGGCACCGACGTGGTCGCCGGTCTCGACCTCGAGATCACGCCGGGCTCGTGCTTCGGCCTGCTCGGACCGAACGGCGCAGGCAAGACCACGACGTTGAGGCTGTGCCTCGGACTGACCGAGCCGGACGGCGGCGAGATCACGATGCTCGGTCTCCCGGTGCCTGAGCGCGCCCGCGAAGCGCGCAGCCGCATCGGCGTCGTGCCTCAGCTCGACAACCTCGACCCCGATTTCAGCGTGCGCGAAAACCTGCTCGTCTTCGGGCGCTATTTCGGCATACCCAGGCGCGACCTCGAGGCGCGCATTCCCGGCCTGCTCGAATTCGCGGGGCTCACCGCGCGCGAGCACGCGCGCATACAGACGCTCTCGGGCGGCATGAAGCGGCGTCTCACGCTCGCGCGTGCGCTCGTCAACGATCCCCAGCTCATCTTCCTCGACGAGCCTTCGACCGGGCTCGACCCGCAGGCGCGCCATCTCATCTGGGAGCGCCTGCGCAAGCTGACCAACGAAGGCCGCACCATCGTGCTGACGACCCATTTCATGGATGAGGCCGAGCGCCTGTGCGACCGCGTGGCGATCATCGACCACGGGCGCAAGATCGCCGAAGGGGCGCCTCGCGACCTGATCGCGCAGCACATCGAGCCCCAGGTGGTCGAAGTTTTCGGCGACGGCGCCCAAAGCTGGGCCGAGAGTTTCGGACGCGGCGCGGCCGAGCGCTGCGAGCTCACCGGCGAGACCGTGTTCTGCTACACCCACGACGCCGACGCGATCGTTCACGCGCTCGACGCGCGGCCGGACGTGCGCTACCTGCACCGCCCCGCGAATCTCGAAGACGTGTTTCTCAAGCTCACCGGCCGGGAGCTGCGCGATTGAAGCTCCAAAGAGCACTCCGCCCGCGCCCGAGCCTGCGCTTCGTCCACATCTGGCGGCGCAATGGGCTCGTCTGGACCAAGCTCGCGATCCCCTCGATGCTCGGCAACCTCGCCGATCCGATGTTGTATATGCTGGGCCTGGGTTACGGGCTCGGCGCGATGATGCCCGACGTGGTCGGCATGCCGTACATCGCTTTCCTCGCCGCCGGGACGGTGTGCTCGAGCACGATGATGAGCGCGTCTTTCGAGTCGATGTACTCGAGCTTTTCGCGCATGCACGTGCAGCGTACGTGGGATGCGATCATGAACGCGCCGGTGACGCTCGACGATCTCGTCCTCGGAGAAGCGATATGGTCGGCGAGCAAGGCTTTCCTGTCGGGCGCCGCGGTGCTGCTGGTCGCCTCAGCGCTGGGGCTGGTCGAATCCACGCTCGCGCTGTGGGTGCTGCCGGTCGTGTTCCTCACGGGTCTCGTGTTCGCCGGCCTGGGTTTGATCATGACGTCGCTGTCGCCGAGTTACGACTTCTTCATGTATTACTTCACCCTCGCGGTGACCCCGATGATGCTCGCCTCGGGCGTGTTCTTTCCGCTCGACCGCCTGCCGCAGTGGCTGCAGGCGGCAGCGCAGGCGCTGCCGCTCACGCACGCGGTCGCGCTGGTGAGACCGCTCATGAGAGGCGTGACGCCCGACGCGCCGATCGCGCACCTGTCGGTGCTGGTCGCTTATGCGGTCCTCGCGTGCTACGCCGCGCTCGTCCTGGCGCGGCGCAGGCTGCTCAAGTGAAGGGGAACGCCTCGTGCTCTGGCTGAAGGCTTTTCACGTGGTTTTCATGGTGACGTGGTTCGCCGGCCTCTTT
>JAQGNC010000249.1 GCA_028292065.1 Betaproteobacteria bacterium | reverse complement strand
GCGGTTTCGTCGACGAGAAAGTTCTGGCTGAAACGCTTGCGGGGGCGGTGCGGCATTTTCAGTAACAGGAAGCGGTTGGCGCCGCTTCAGCCTTTCGCTCGCGCCGCGAGCGCGGCCGCGAGCTCGATCGCTGCGATGAGACTGCCGACTTCGGCGCGCCCGGTGCCGGCGATGTCGAGCGCAGTCCCGTGATCGACCGAGGTGCGAACGATCGGCAGCCCGAGGGTCACGTTGACGCCCGAGCCGAAGCTCGCGTGCTTGAGCACCGGGAGCCCCTGGTCGTGATACATCGCGAGCACCGCGTTGGCGTCGCGCAGCTTGTCGGGGTTGAAGAGGGTGTCGGCGGGCAGCGGCCCCACCGCGTCGATGCCGTCAGCGCGAGCGGCCGCCAGCACCGGCGCGATCACGTCGATCTCTTCGCGGCCGAGGTGGCCGGACTCGCCGGCGTGGGGGTTGAGCCCCGCGACCAGCACGCGCGGGCGGTCGATGCCGAAGCGCTTGCGCAGGTCCTCGTGCAGGATGCGCAGTGTTTCTGCCACGGTGTCGCGCGTGATCGCCGCCGGCACGTCGCGCAGCGCGAGATGAGTCGTCGCCAGCGCCACGCGCATGCCGCCGCCGACGAGCATCATCACCACGCGCGAAGTCCGCGTGCGCTCGGCCAGAAATTCGGTATGCCCGGTGAAAGCGACCCCGGCGTCGTTGATGACGCCTTTATTCACCGGCGCGGTCGCCATCGCGTCGAAAGTCCCGTCCATGCAGCCGTCGCACGCGATTTCGAGGGTGCGCAGGACGTAAGCGCTGTTGGCAGGGTCGAGGCGCCCGGTCTGAACCTTTGCTGCCAGAGGCACGTGGCGCACGCTGAGCACGCCTGCGCGCGCTTCGACGCCGCTGTCGACATCGACGATCTCGACCCGCACGCCGAGCTCGCGCGCGCGCTGCGCGAGGAGCTCGCGGTCCGCGACGATGACGACCCTCGCGGCGAGCGCGTGCTGCGCGAGCATGACGCACAAATCGGGACCGATGCCGGCAGGTTCTCCCGCCGTCACCGCCACTATCGGGCGCGGCGACGAAGTGTCGAGTGTCGAGTGTTCAGTGTTGAGCGACACGAGTGCGCGCAGTCAGTCATCGGTAAAGGTCGTTCGAATCGGTAGCGCAGGCGCCCCCGCCTGCAGCCCATGTTTTCCTCGATCGCGCGTGAAGCCCGGAGCCATGAGCGGCTGCAGGCGAGGCGCCTGCGCTACAGCGCGAGCTCAGCGTTCCTCGAGCCGCATCTCGATGAACGCGCGGTCGCGCAGCTGGCGCACCCATTCCTGATACGCCTCGTCGGACTTGCGCGCGCGCAGGGTCTGGCGCGCCGCGAGGCGCTGGCGATCCTTGGACACGTCCTGGCTGCCGCGTTCGAGCACCTGGATCAAATGCAGCCCGAAAGGCGTGCGGATCGGTTCGCTGATCTCGCCCGGCTTCAGGCGGTCCATCTCGCGCTCGAACTCGGGCACGGTGTCGCCGGGCAGTATCCAGCCGAGATCGCCGCCCCGCGACGCGCTCGAGTCTTCGGAGTGCACGCGCGCGAGCTCGGCGAAATCAGCCTTGTTCTCGAGCCTCTCCTTGAGCACGCGCAGGCGGTTGCGCGCATCGCTCTCGGACACGAGCTCGTTGGTCTTGATGAGGATGTGGCGCGCGCGAGTCTGCGTCACGCTGTTCGGGCCCGCGCCCTGGGCGCTGCCGCGGCGCTCGTTCAGCTTCACGATGTGAAAGCCGTTGGGGCTGCGCAGGATCGGGGAGAGGTCGCCCGGCTTCATCGTCTTGATCGCGTCGTAGAAGATCGTCGGCAGGCGGTCCCCGGGCCGCCAGCCCATCGCGCCGCCTTGCAGCGCGTCGGGCGCTTCGGAGTACGAAGCGGCGACCTCGCGGAAGTCCACGCCTTTCTGGAGCTGCGCCAGCGCCTGCTCGGCACGCGCCCGCCGCGCCTGCACCTGCTCGGGGCTCGCGTTCTCGGGCACGACCACGAGGATGTGCGCCAGGTTGACTTCGTCGCTGCTGCCGTCGCGCTGCTCGGCCGACAGCAGCGAATCGATCTCGCTTTCGGTGACGACGATCTTGTTGTCGACTTCGCGCTCGCGCAGCCGCGACATCAGGATCTCGGCGCGGATGTCCTCGCGGAACTTCGCATACGGCACCCCGTCGCGCTCGAGGGTTTCGCGCAGGTTCTGCAGCGAAATCTTGTTCTGCTCGGCGATGCGGCCGATCGCACGCTCGAGCTCGGCGTCGTCGACACGCACCCCGGACTCCTTGGCGAACTGCACCTGGACACGGTCGCCGATCATGCGCTCGAGGAGCTGCTTTTCGACGACCGCGCGAGGCGGGGGTGCGGTGCCCTGCTGCGCGAGCTGCTTCAGCGCGATCCTCGCGCGCTCGTCGAGCTCGCGCGCGGTGATCGCTTCGTCGTTGACGATCGCGACGATGCGATCGAGCACGACCGGCTGGCGCGTGCGGGAAGGGGCGCCAGGGGTCGAGGGGGTCGAAGCGGCCGGCGCGCTGTCGGTTTTCGCCGCGGCCGGCGCGGCTGCGGTCTGCGCGGGGGCGCAGGGCAGCGCGAGCGCGCTCAGGGCGACGACAGCCAGGCATTGCAGCGCGCAGGCGCGCGTAAACAGTCTCATGGATGAACAGTGTGGTCGGTGAAAGGCCGCTTAGCGGTCGGAGACGTAGGGGGCGTCGGTCCCGCCGGAGCGCGGGTCGAGGCGAGTATACCCGCCCACGTTCCGCCTCAGCACGTCCAGCGGGTTGGAGCCGATGCGCGACACGCCGTTCAATTCGAGCTGCAGGAAGATCGAGGAGCTCACCGCATTGAGCGCCGTTGCGAAGCGGTGGCCGACCGCCCGGAAGGTCCAGCAGCCGCCGTCGTATTCGAAACCGGCGAGGGATTCCAGGGTGCGCTTGTCGCGGGTCGAATAGTTCCAGCGCCCGACCGCGGTCCAGTTCGCCGCGACCGGCCACTGGAAGGAGATGTCGGTCTGGCGGATGAGGTCGATCGTGCTGCGGTAGGCGAGATTGAGCACTTTGCCCGGCGCCGGCTGGTAGCGCGTGGCGATGTTGGCCTTCTGGGTCTGGCTGCGGTCGGTGCTGTACTGCCAGCCCAGGTCCGCGGTCCAGCGCGGCAGGATCGTGCCGCTCACCGCGGCGAGGAGGTCGGAGCTCGCGGTATGGTCCGGCCGCGGCGCCACGCCCGGCAGGGTCACGCGCTGCTGGCTGAAGTAGTAGCGCTGCGCGAGCGCCACGCGCAGGCGCTCGATCCCGCTGTCAGGGTGTATGAGGCGCGAAGTCACGCCGAGGGTCACCTGGTTCGCGTCGTTGATGCGGTCGTTACCGCTGAACTGGTTTTCGCTGAAGATCGTGGCGAAGCTGATGTCCTGCTGGCCGCTCTCGAAATTCGGGATCCGGCTCTGGTCGCGGAAAGGGATGTAGACGTAGAAGAGCTTCGGCTCGAGCGTCTGGATGAAAGGCATCCCGGTAAACCGCGTGTCGCGCTCGAAAACCACGCCGCTGTCGGCGGTAAATATCGGCAGCACGCGGGTGGTGTCCTCGAACCCGACGGTGTTCGGGTTGACGACGTAGCGGCTCGCGTGAACACCCACTTTCGGCGTGAGGTAGGCGAACGAGGACTGCAGCGGGAAGGACAGGCTCGGATACGCGAGCAGGCGCTTGCCGCTGGGCAGCGTCGGGTGCTGGAAATCGACGTAGCTCGCGAGCACGTCGAGGTCGCTTTTGAGCACGTCCTGCCGGTAGCCGCTCAGCGTGAGCTGCGGCATCCGGTTGTAAGGCGGTATCAGCAGCGCCTGCGGGTCGGTCTGCAGGGTCTGCCACTGCTGAGCGAGCGCGGAGAAGGTGTAAGTGCCGTCCCCCCAGTTGCCGGTGCGCGCGAGCATGCCTTCGTTCGGCAGGGTGGTGCGCGAAGTGACCGCGACGAGAGTCGACAGGTCGGTGAAGTAGCGGTCGTCGGACACCCGGTTCACGTTGACCGCGCCGGTCCAGCCGTCGCCGAAAGACTGGGCGTGCTTCAGAAAATAACCGTAGCGCTCGCGCCCGGCCTGCCGGTCGTCGGGCAGGATCTCGACGCGCGCGTCGCCGCGGTAGTTGGTCTCCAGGTAGCGGAACTCGCTGCCGAGCTGCAGGCCGCGCTTGGTCATGACTCGCGGGTAGAAAGTCGCGTCCATGTTGGGCGCGATGTTCCAGTAGTACGGCAGCGTGAGCTCGGTGCCGGTGTTGGTCGCGGTGCCGTAATGGGGGGTGAGCACCCCGGATTTGCGCTGCTGGTGCAGCGAGAACGAGATATACGGCGTGTAGAAGATCGGCGTGTCGAGGAACACGATGCTCGCCCCGCGCGCCACGCCCACATCGCGGTTCTTGTCGATGTCGAGCTCGCGCGCGCGGATGAACCAGTCGTCGTTGCCCGGCCCGCACGTGGTGTAGCTCGTCTGCTCCAGCTTGTAGCGGTCCGGCCCGTCGAAAATCAGGCGCTCGGCGCTGCCGCGCGATTCCACGGGAGGCGCGGGCGGCCGGTCGCTGGCCAGCCGCGGCGCCGCGGTCAGCGCGGGGGAGCCCGGGGTGAGCGCGGGCGTCGGCGTGCGTGGAATCGGGGTGAAGCGGAAGCTCGGCTTTTCCATGAAGCCGCGCTCGGTGCCCAGGTTGAACCGCAGGTGATCGCCTTCGAGCACGTCGCGCCCGTACTCGAAGCGCACGCTGCCCGAAGCGTCGGCTTCCTGCTGCTCCGCGTCGTAGCGCAGCCGATCGGCGAACACCGATTGCCCGTGCCGGCGCAGCTGCACGTTGCCTTCAGCCTGCGCTTCCTTGGCGGTATGCCCTTCGAGCTTGTCGGCTTCGATGAATACCGGAATCGGCTCGTCGCGCGGCGGGAGCGCGAGCAGGGAGCGCTGCGGCTTGAGCGTGATGCCGTCGTCCGCCGCGGCCGGCGTCGCAGGCGCACCGGCCTCTGCCGCGGCAGCGGCAGCGGCAGCGGGGATCGGGAGGATGCCCTCCTCCGCCGCGGCGGCGACCATCGGCAGGGCACAGATCACGGCGAGCGTGATGCGCTTTATCGGTATTCTGTGCATCGGGGACGAAGCGTGAGGGGTGGTAAAATCGCATAATTCACTGCCGAAGGCAATTCGCGTTGTCCCCCGCACCCTCCCGTGTCGATCCGCGCCTCGACGAGCTTCGTCTCTGGGTGTCGACCAGCCTCCGTGTTTTTGGTGTGACCGCCGATGCCGCTTTCGAGCGCGCTTCCGAAGACGCGAGCTTTCGGCGCTACTTCAGGGTGCGCGCCGGCGGCGCCACGTGGATCGCCATGGACGCGCCTCCCGAGCGCGAAGACTGCACACCTTTCGTTCACGTCGCAGGGCTCATGCGCGAAGCCGGCGTGCACGTCCCCGAAGTGCTCGCGCAGGACCTGAAACGCGGGTACCTGCTGCTCACCGACCTGGGCACCACGACTTACCTCAAAGCGATCGACGACAAGAACGCCGATGCGCTGTTCTCCGACGCGATCGACGCGCTGATCCAGTGGCAGCTCGCGAGCCGCCCGGGCGTCCTGCCGCCGTACGATCACGCGCTCCTCATGCGCGAGCTCGAGCTTTTCCCGGAGTGGTACCTCGGCAGGCACCTCGGCGAACCGCCCGAGCCGCGCCAGCGCGAGCTGCTCGACCGCGTATTCTCGCGGCTGGTCGACGCCGCGCTCGCCCAGCCGTGCGTCTACGTCCACCGCGATTACATGCCGCGCAACCTCATGCTGAGCACGCCGAACCCCGGCGTGCTCGATTTCCAGGACGCGGTGTACGGCCCGATTGCCTACGACGTGGTGTCGCTGTTTCGCGATGCCTTCGTGAGCTGGCCCGAGGCGCGGGCGCTGGACTGGACGGTGCGCTACTGGGAGCGCGCGAGGGGCGCCGGGCTCCCGGTGAGCGCCGATTTCGGCGCGTTCTACCGCGACTTCGAGTGGATGGGGCTGCAGCGCCACTTGAAGGTGCTCGGCATTTTCGCGCGCATCCATTACCGCGACGGCAAGCCCGGGTATCTCGACGACACGCCGCGCTTTCTGGGTTACGCGCGCCAGGTCGCCGAGCGCTACGCCGAGCTGCGCGAGCTGACGACACTGCTCGACGCCATCGAAGCGCGCGTGCCCGCCACGGCGTATACCTTCTAGGGTCCTCATGAAAGCGATGATCCTCGCAGCGGGGCGCGGCGAACGCATGCGCCCGCTGACCGACGCCACGCCCAAGCCGCTGCTGGCCGCCGCAGGCAAGCCGATCATCGTCTGGACGATCGAAGCGCTCGCGCGCGCAGGCTTCAGGGACATCGTCATCAACGTGTCGCATCTCGGCGGGCAGATCGAGGCCGCGTTGCAGGACGGGCGCCGCTGGGACGTGAGCATCCGCTATTCGCGCGAAGCCGAACCGCTCGAGACCGCCGGCGGCATCGCCACCGCCCTGCCGCTCCTGGGCGGCGAGCCTTTCATCGTGGTCAATGGCGACATCCACACCGATTTCGATTTCGCGCGGCTGCGCGCTTTCGGCCGCGAACCCGGCGTCGACCTCGCGCATCTCGTGCTCGTCGACAATCCGGCGCATCATCCCTCGGGCGACTTTGGATTACACGACGGCCGCCTCGCCAATGACGGAAACGCGCGATATACGTTCAGCGGAGTGGGCGCTTACCGCAGCGGGCTTTTCGAAGCGATCGCGCCCCATACCAAAGCGCAGCTCGCCACGCTGCTGCGCCCGCAGATCGACGCGGGACGCGTGAGCGGCGAGCTTCATCGCGGGCGCTGGTCGGACATCGGCACGCCCGAGCGCCTGCGCGACCTGGGCGCCGTGCTCGCGGGTTCCACAAACAAAGTGAAGGCCGACTGATGGATGCTTCCGTATACGCCGCGCGCCGCGCCCGCCTCGCGCGCGAAATGCACCACGGTGTCGCGGTGATCCCCACCGCCCCCGAGCGCACGCGCAACCGGGACGCGCAATACCCATACCGTTTCGACAGCTACTTCTACTATCTCACCGGTTTTCGCGAGCCCGATGCGGTGCTCGTCCTCGTCGCCGATGAGGGGAAACCCAAAAGCGTTCTTTTCTGCCGCGAAAAAGATCCCGAGCGCGAAATCTGGGACGGTTTCCGCTTCGGTCCCGAAGCGGCGCGCGAGACTTTCGGTTTCGACGACGCGCACGCCGCGGCCAGGCTCGACGAGCGCATGCCCGAGCTCCTCTCCAACCAGCCCGCGCTGTTCTGCCACCTCGGCGCCGACGCGGCGTGGGACACGCGCGTGATGCGCTGGGTCAACGACGTGCGAGGCCGCGCGCGCGCAGGGGTGAGCGCGCCGCAGACCATCAGCGACGTGCACGCGTATCTCGACGAGATGAGGCTCGTCAAAGACGCCGCTGAAATCGACGTGATGCGGCGCGCGGCGCAGATCTCGACCGGCGCACACCGGCGCGCGATGAGCGCGGCCAAGCCGGGCGTCGGCGAGTTCGAGATCGAAGCCGAGCTCATGCACGAGTTCAGGCGCCACGGCGCCCAGGCCCCTGCGTACACGTCGATCGTCGCGTCCGGAGACCACGCGTGCGTGCTCCACTACGTCGAGAACGCCGACGTGCTGCGCGACGGCGAGCTCGTGCTGATCGACGCCGGCTGCGAGCTCGACGGCTACGCGTCCGACATCACGCGCACGTTTCCGGTGAACGGGCGCTTTTCGACACCCCAGCGCGAGCTCTACGAGCTCGTGCTCGCCGCGCAGCGCGCCGCGATTGCCGAGGTCAAACCCGGCGCGCACTGGAACCAGGGGCACGACGCCGCGGTGAAAGTGCTCGCGCAGGGTTTCATCGACCTCGGGTTGCTCGAAGGCTCGGTGAGCGAAGTGATCGAATCCGAGGCTTACAAGAAGTTCTACATGCATCGCACCGGCCACTGGCTCGGCCTCGACGTGCACGACGCGGGCGATTACAAGCGCGACGGCGAATGGCGCGAGCTCGTTCCGGGCATGGTGCTCACGGTCGAGCCGGGGTGCTACGTGCGCCCCGGGCCGGGCGTGCCCGAGCGCTACGCGGGAATCGGCATACGAATCGAGGACGATGCGCTCGTCACCGACTCGGGCTGCGAGATCATCACCGCGGCGGCGCCGAAGAGCGTCGCCGAGATCGAAGCGCTGATGCGCGGCTGAAACGCGGTGTCGCAAGACATGAGCGCAGCGCGTCCGTTCCGGTGCGATGTCGCGATCGCCGGCGGCGGGCCGGTCGGCGCCGCGCTGGCGCTCGCGCTGCACGCGGCGGGCGTCGACGTCGTGCTCCTCGAAGCGCGCGACGCGTCGAAAGCGCCGGCGCCCACCGCTTTGCGCCCGCTCGCACTCTCCCACGGCAGCCGCCTCATCTTCGAGCGCCTCGGCGTATGGGAAGCGGTGACTGCGCTGGGCGTCACGCCGATCGAGCGCATCCACGTCTCGCAACGCGGCCGTTTCGGCCGCGCGCTGTTGAGCGCAGCCGCAGCGAAAGTGCCCGCGCTCGGTTATGTCACCGACTATTCGAGCCTCGTCGCCGCACTCGATGCGGCCGTGCGCGATTCAGGCGTGACAGTGGTGCGCGGGGCGCGAGTGACATCAATCGCACACGATGAAGCTTCAGCGCGAGTCGAGTTCGTGACGTCCGCAGGGGGCGGCGACGGCGTGGCGTCGCTCGTCGCGGTCGCCGACGGCAGCGCGGCGGTGTCCGACGTCGAAGTGCGAACGACCGATTACGGCCAGAGCGCGATCATCGCGATCGTCACGACCGATGCGCCGCACCGCAACCTCGCGTACGAGCGCTTCACGCCCGACGGCCCGCTCGCACTGCTGCCTTTCGGGTCCGCTTACGCGCTGGTCTGGACGGTGCGCTCCGATCTCGCGGGCGATCTTGCGGCCATCGCACCGCAAGCGTTCATCGCGCGGCTGCAGGAGCGCTTCGGCGCGCGCGTGAGGTTCACCGCAGTCGATTCGCGTGCGGCCCAACATCTGACGCTGCGAGTCGCCGAGCGCGTCGACTGGGGTCGCGCGGTGCTGATCGGCAATGCGGCGCAGGCTTTGCACCCGGTCGCAGGACAGGGATTCAATCTCGGATTGCGGGATGCGTGGGAGCTCTCGATGGAAATCAAGCGACAAGGCGCAGCGGACCCCGCGTTGCCGCGAGCGTATGCCTCACGCCGGCGCATCGATCGCGGCGGCGGTATCGCATTCACCGACGCGCTCATCAGGATTTTTTCTAACGACTTCGCTCCGCTCGCTGTCGCGCGTGGCGCGGGGCTCGCGTTGCTCGACGCGCTGCCGCCGGCGAAGGACTTCGTCGTGCGCCGCATGATTTTTGGTTCGAGAGGTTGAGGCGGGTTCGCGCAACGCGTTGTTGCAACAGAGTACGTCGATGCGCGCGAACGCGGTCTTTTACGCCGACGTCTTTTACGCTGATCGCGCGACGGTTCAAAGGGCCAATTCCTCCTCTTGCGCAGCCGGGTATTTCTCTTTTCTTTGGCTGCGCGCTGCGATTACAATGACGCCCTTTCCCCGGTTTTAACCCCCGTGCAGATCGGTCCCTACACGCTCAAGAACAACCTGATTGTCGCGCCCATGGCAGGCGTGACCGATCGGCCGTTCCGTCAGCTGTGCAAGATGATGGGCGCAGGCATGGCGGTGTCCGAGATGGTCGCGAGCAATTCGCTCCTGTGGGGCTCGGAGAAAACCAGGCGCCGCGCCAATCACGACGGCGAAGTCGATCCGATATCGGTGCAGATCGCGGGCGCCGATCCGCAGATGCTCGCCGACGCCGCGCGCTACAACGTCGACGAAGGCGCGCAGATCATCGACATCAACATGGGCTGCCCCGCGAAGAAAGTGTGCAACGTGATGGCGGGCTCGGCGCTGCTGAAAGACGAGCCGCTCGTCAGCCGCATACTCGAAGCCGTCGTGCGCGCGGTCGAAGTGCCGGTCACGCTGAAGATACGCACCGGCTGGGACCGCACCAACCGCAACGCGATCACGGTCGCGCGTATCGCCGAGGCGAGCGGCATCAAGGCGCTCGCGATCCACGGCCGCACCCGCGCGTGCGGTTATACCGGCGAGGCCGAGTACGACACCATCGCTGAAGTGAAAGCGTCGATCTCGATCCCGGTCATCGCCAACGGCGACATCACCACGCCCGAGCGCGTGAAATACGTGCTCGAGCACACCGGCGCCGACGCCGTGATGATCGGCCGCGCCGCGCAGGGCCGCCCGTGGATGTTCCGCGAGATCACTTATTTTCTGGAAACCGGCAGGCACCTGCCGCCGCCCGAAGTCGGCGAGATCCATCGCGTGCTGCTCGCGCACCTGCACGACCTGTACGGTTTCTACGGCGAGCAGACCGGCGTACGCGTCGCGCGCAAGCACATCTCCTGGTACACCAAAGGGCTCGAAGGCTCGGCTGCGTTTCGCCATGGCATGAACCAGTTGCAGACGTGCGCCGAGCAGGTCGCTGCCGTGGACGAGTTCTTCGGCGAGCTCGCCGCGCGCGGACGGCGCCTGCAGTACATCGAGGAACTCGCGGCATGATCAACGAGAACGAAATGGCGCGCGTGGTGCGCAGAGCCATCGACGTCTATTTCAGGGACCTCGACGGCGAGCGCGCGAGCGGGGTGTACGACATGGTGATCAACTGCGTCGAGAAACCGCTGCTCGAATCGGTACTCCACCGCGTGCAGGGCAACCAGACCCACGCCGCGCAGATGCTCGGCATCAACCGCAACACCCTGCGCAAGAAGATGAAGGCGCACGGCATCAAGTAGATTCACAAGTCCGGATTCAGGAGTCTGCAACAAGCCGCTGCAACTGTATCGTAGTGCCCGGTCACGATGACGGGGTCTGGTTCATCCGTCATTCTGGACGCGCGCTAGCGCAAGTGATCCAGCATCCATTTTGATGTGGTTGAGATTCAAGGTGGATCCTGGCCTGCGCCAGGATGACGTCTTTTACTGCATCGCGAAGCCTCATAACGCAATCCTGCATGTTCACCGCCCTCCTCAGCGTTTCGGACAAGACCGGCCTCGTCGATTTCGCGCGCGGGCTCGCGGGTTTCGGCGTGAAGCTCCTGTCGACCGGCGGGACCGCGAAGCTGCTTCAGCAAGCGGGGCTCGAAGTCACCGAAGTCGCGGATTACACCGGTTTTCCCGAGATGCTCGACGGCCGGGTGAAAACCCTGCACCCGAAAGTGCACGGCGGAATCCTCGCCCGGCGCGATTCTGCGGCGCACCTCGCTGCGATAGGCGCGGCGGGAATCCCCACGATCGATCTCGTGGTCGTGAACCTCTATCCGTTCGGCGCGACCGTCGCACGCCCCGACTGCACGCTCGACAAGGCGATCGAGAACATCGACATCGGCGGGCCGGCGATGGTGAGAAGCGCGGCGAAGAACTACCGTCACGTCGCGGTCGTCACCGATCCCGCCGATTACGCGCCGCTCCTCGAAGAGATGGCCGCGGCCAACGGCGCGGTCGGCGCCGACACGCGCTTCAGGCTCGCCCGCAAAGCGTTCTCGCACACCGCCGCTTACGACGGGGCGATCAGCAATTACCTGACTGCGCGCGACGCGTCCGGCGAAAACGTGCAGCGCTTCCCCGAGCGCCTCAACCTCCAGCTCGAGCTCGCGCAGCCGCTGCGCTACGGCGAAAACCCCCACCAGCACGCGGCTTTTTACCGCGACCCCGACGCGGCGCCGGGCACGTTGGCGCGTTACCGCCAAGTCCAGGGCAAAGCGCTGTCGTACAACAACATCGCCGATTCGGACGCCGCGTGGGCGTGCGTGAGCACTTTCGATGCGCCCGCGTGCGTCATCGTCAAGCACGCGAATCCGTGCGGCGTGGCGATCGCGGGCTCCCCCGCGAAAGCCTATAAAAAAGCATTCAGCACCGATCCCACGTCAGCCTTCGGCGGCATCATTGCGTTTAACCGCGAGGTCGACGAAGCGGCGGCCAAGGCCGTGGCGCAGCAGTTCGTCGAAGTCGTGATCGCGCCCGCTGTCAGTGCGGCGGCCGCGGCGGTATTCTCGGAGAAAGCGAACATCCGGGTGCTCGAGGTCGAGCCTGCGGATGCGGCAAACCAGGGCGGCAACGCGCTCGATTACAAGCGCGTGGGCGGCGGCCTGCTGGTGCAGACGCCCGACGCGCTGAACGTGAGCGAGAGCGAGCTGAAAGTGGTCACTGCGCTCGAGCCCACACCGGAGCAGCGCGCCGACCTGCTTTTCGCGTGGCGGGTCGCGAAGTTCGTGAAATCGAACGCGATCGTTTTCTGCGGCAACGGACAGACGCTCGGCGTCGGGGCGGGACAGATGAGCAGGGTGGATTCGGCACGGATCGCATCGATCAAGGCGGAAAACGCCGGGCTCACGCTCACAGGCTCGGCGGTCGCGTCCGACGCGTTCTTCCCGTTTCGCGACGGCGTCGACGTCGTCGCGCAGGCCGGGGCGCGGGCGATCATCCAGCCCGGCGGCAGCGTGCGCGACGCCGAAGTCATCGAAGCGGCGAACGAGCAGGGGATTGCGATGGTGTTCACCGGTGTTAGACATTTCAGGCATTGAAGGCAAGGCGCGAAAAAATGGGGCGTGAGGCGTGAGGCGTGAGGCGTTAGACCTGGGGCGAACCGTGGACGTCGTCGTTCTCCCGCCGTGCTGCTTGCGCCTCGCCCCGACACTGCGCCGCGCTCCTCACGCCTCACGCCTCACGCAGTTACAGACGCGCACGCCCTCATGAAAATCCTCGTCATCGGCTCGGGCGGCCGCGAGCACGCGCTGGCGTGGAAGCTCGCGCAGTCGCCGCGGGTGTTCAAAGTCTTCGTCGCGCCGGGCAACGCCGGCACCGCGACCGAGGAAGGCGTGAGCAACGTCCCGCACGCGTCGATCGCGGCGTTGATCGAGTTCGTCAAGACCGAAGGCGTCGCGCTGACGGTCGTCGGCCCCGAAGCGCCGCTCGCGGCGGGCGTGGTCGACGCTTTCCACGCCGCGGGCCTGCGCATCTTCGGTCCGACGAAGCAGGCGGCGCAGCTCGAAAGCTCGAAGGATTACGCCAAGAGCTTCATGGTCCGCCACCGCATCCCGACCGCGGCTTACGCGACTTTCAGCGATGCGGCCGCCGCCCACGAATACATCGACCGCCAGGGCGCGCCGATCGTGGTGAAGGCCGACGGGCTCGCGGCAGGCAAAGGCGTCGTCGTCGCGACGACGACCGATGAGGCGCACGCGGCCGTCGACATGATGCTCATCGACAACCGCATGGGCGCTGCGGGCGCGCGGGTCGTGATCGAGGAATGTCTGACCGGGGAGGAAGCGAGCTTCATCGTGCTCGCCGACGGCAAGCACGCGCTGCCGCTCGCGAGCAGCCAGGACCACAAGCGCCTGCGCGATGGCGACCAGGGCCCGAACACCGGCGGCATGGGCGCGTATTCGCCCGCGCCGGTGATCACGCCGGCGGTCCACGCGCGAGTGATGCGCGAAGTGATCGACCCCGCGATCGCCGGCATGAAGAACGACGGCATTCCCTACACGGGCTTCCTGTACGCGGGCCTGATGATCGGCAAGAGCGGCGAGCTCAAGGTGCTCGAGTTCAACTGCCGCATGGGCGACCCCGAGACCGAGCCCATCCTCATGCGGCTCAAAAGCGATCTGGTCGGCCTCATCGATCACGCGATCGACGGCACGCTCGACGCCGCCGAAGCCGAGTGGGACCCGCGGGTCGCGCTCGGCGTCGTGCTCGCCGCGGAAGGCTATCCCGACAATCCGCGCAAAGGCGACGCGATCGAAGGCCTCGCCGAAGCCGGCGAAGACTACCGGGTCTTCCACGCCGGCACCGCGCTCGAAGGCAACCGGGTCGTGGCCAGCGGCGGGCGCGTGCTCTGTGTGACCGCGCTCGGCCACAACGCGCGCACCGCGCAGAAGCGCGCGTACGACGTCGTGAGCCGCATCCGCTTCGACGGCATGCAGTTTCGCCGCGACATCGGGCACCTCGCGATCGAAGCGCGGGCGAAGCGCGCACCCGCGGCACCCGCAGCGGCGGCATCGACGCCCTCAGGATCCACGCCGGCCGCAGCGCCCGCGGCTGCAGCAACGCCGGCTCGGTCGAGTGCGGCAGGATCGAGTGGGGGCTCAACGCCAGCCGGAGCGAACCCGGCGGGATCGACACCCGCCGCATCGACACCGCCCGGAGCGACACCGGCCGGATCAAGCCCGGCCGGGTCGACCCCGTCCGCGGTGCCCCCGGCAAAGCCGCCCGCCGACGGCGCTTAAGCGCGCCGCTCGCGCCGCTTAAACGCACCCCGCGTGGACTTCGCCGCAGTCGAGCGCTTCCTGCAGGACCTGCAGGGGCGCATCGTCACCCGTCTCTCGGCGCTCGACGGCAGCGCTTTTCGCCGCGACGCGTGGCAGCGCCCGGCCGACAAGGGCGGGGGCGGCGGTCTCACCTGCATCCTCGAAGGCGGCGAGCTCTTCGAGCGCGCGGGGGTCGGTTATTCGCTCGTTCGCGGCTCGAACCTCCCGCCTTCGGCGAGCGCCACGCGTCCCGAGCTCGCCGGGCGGTCGTTCCAGGCGATGGGCGTCTCGCTCGTGCTCCATCCCCGCAACCCCTACGTGCCGACCGTGCACCTTAACGTGCGCTCGTTCTTCGCGGAAAAGGAAGGCGCCGACCCGGTGTGGTGGTTCGGCGGCGGCATGGATCTCACGCCGTATTACGGCTACGAAGAGGACGCGCGCCACTTTCACCGCACCTGCCGCGACGCGCTCGCGCCTTTCGGCGCCGACCGCTATCCGCGCTACAAGCGCTGGTGCGACGACTACTTCTTCCTGCGCCACCGCAACGAGCCGCGAGGCATCGGCGGGATCTTCTTCGACGACGTGCACGAGCCCGATTTCGACACCGCTTTCGCGATGATCCGAAGCGTTGGCGAGCACTTCCTCACCGCCTACGAGCCGATCGTTCAGACGCGGCGAAACGAACCTTATGGCGAGCGCGAGCGCGAGTTCCAGGCGGTACGCCGCGGGCGTTACGTCGAGTTCAACCTGGTCCACGACCGCGGCACCCTGTTCGGCCTGCAATCGGGCGGACGCACCGAATCGATCCTGATGTCGATGCCGCCGCAGGTCGCGTGGCGCTACGACTACACCCCCGAGCCGGGAACGCCTGAAGCGCGGCTGTACTCGGAGTTTCTCGTGGCGAGAGACTGGGTCGAGACCGCGTAACCGCCGCGCGAGCCGCTCACCAGCATAAGGCGCGAGCGCCTCGCGATTGCTTCGTCGCTACCGCTCCTCGCAATGACCGAAGCTGTCATCGCGAGGAGCCGCAGTAGCGCGACGTGGCGAACCCGTGGCGCACGGAAATAAATAATACGAGCGTGCGCTTAGGCAAGCCTAGACAACCTCGACTTCACGAACCTCTTCCCCGCGCAGTTGCTCGTTGACCACCGCCAGGTATTCGCGGATGGCATCCTTGATGTTCTCCAGCGCTTCCGCTTCAGTGGCTCCCTGTGACCAGCAGCCGGGAAGGCCAGGCACCGAGACACTAAACCCTTCATCCGATTCGTGCAGAGCGATTCGGTAGCGCATGAACCCTCCTTGATTAACGGCGCTCAGTATAGCCTTGACGCTGTGACGCTGTGACGCCGAACGCTACGGACGCCGGATGAAGCGCACGTTCTGGGCGCCGGCGATGTCGTCGAGGTCGACGATGCTCGCGGGCTCCGCGACGCGCAGCTGCTCGCGCACCTCGGCGAGCTCGTGGACTTGAGCGGCGTGTGAGGCTTCGAGCGCGCGGAATCGCCGGTAAGCGCCGCGCGCGGCGAAACCGGCGACGATCAGCAGCAGCGCCGAATACACGAGCAGCGCGATTCGATAGTGGCTGCGCTCATCGAGCGCGTCGGCCAAGTGGCGCTGGTAAGTCTCGGCGAGGTCGTCGGCACGCGCGCCGGTATTCAACACCGTCAGGCGCTCGCCCAGCATCTGTTCGAGCGGTTTGAGCAGCAGCACTTGGTCGATGTCGCTTTCGAGCCTCGCGAGCGCAGCCTGCACCGGGCGCGGGAGCGAATGCGCGCGCGGCAGATCGACCGCGACGCCTTCGAGCGCCGTGCGCGACGCGGACGTCGGCGCATGGTGATATTGCTGCGCTTCGGCGAGCACTCGGGCGACGAGGTTCTCGGCGGCGACCAGGCGCTCGCGGTCCGGAAATTCGCGCCACGCAGTGCGTACCAGCGTGCTGACCGCGACATCGGCACGCATCGCGGCGTCGAGCGCCTGTCGCGCGTCCGCGCTGGCTTGCTGGAAGCGCGTGACCAGGTCCGCTTTTTCCAGGTACGATTTCTTGAGCCCTTCGATGCTCACGCGCATCGCGTTGCTTCTCGCGTTGGCGTAAGCGAGGTCGAGCGCGCGCTGGATACGCGTCACGTCGCGCGGCTGCACCACGCGCTCGGTCGAAGCGTTGGGATCGCTGCGCGAGCGCAGCACCGCGACGTCCCACCGCGCGTCGACGAGCTTCACCGCGGCGAGCTCCGCGAGCACGCCGGTGTAACGCTGGGTGTCGTCGTCGTCCGCGCGCGCGTGCAGGAACACGAGCAGCGCGACGAGCACCGCCGCCATCACCCCGGCGCCGCGCAGGGTGACGCCCGAAGCGGTGACGAGACCCCGCTCGGCGAGCACGCGTTCCACCGTGGCCATCACACGCGTCAGCCGCCTGGGGGCTAAGCTTTTCACCACGTCTTCACTCACCGAGATAAGCCTTGCGGACCTTCGGATTGACGAGCAGCGCGCCCGCTTCGTCCTCGAGCGCGATCGCTCCGGTCTCCATCACGTAGCCGCGGCTGCACACGGCGAGCGCGAGCTTGGCGTTCTGCTCGACCAGCAGCAGGGTGACGCCTTCGGCCGCGATCGCCCTGATCGTATCGAAGATCTTCTGCACCATGATCGGCGCCAGGCCCATGCTCGGCTCGTCGAGCAGCAGCAGCCTGGGCCGGCTCATCAGCGCACGTGCGATCGCGAGCATCTGCTGTTCTCCCCCTGACAGTGTTCCCGCGGGCTGCCTGCGTCTTTCGGCGAGCCTCGGAAAAAGAGTGTATGCGCGATCGAAGTCTTTCGCGACCTCGCGGTCCCGGCGCGTGTAAGCGCCCATCGCGAGATTCTCTTCGATCGTGAGACGGCCGAAGACCCCGCGGCCTTCGGGCACCAGCGCGAGACCGAGCCGCACCAGCTCGTGCGCGGGCTTGCCGGTGACGTCGACGCCGTCATAGAGGACCGTGCCGCCGCGAGGCTTCAGGAGACCCGCCAGCGCTTTGAGCGTGGTCGTCTTGCCCGCGCCGTTTGCGCCGATGAGGGTGACGAGCTCGCCGTCGCGGACTTCGAGATCGATGCCTTTGACCGCCTGGATTCCGCCGTAGGCGATCTTCAGGTTACTGACCTTCAGTACATTTGCACTCATCAATGAGACCCTCCCAAGTATGCCTCGATCACAGCCGCATTCTTTTGCACCTCGGCCGGCACGCCTTCGGCAATCGGTTTGCCGTAATCGAG
>JAQGNC010000246.1 GCA_028292065.1 Betaproteobacteria bacterium | reverse complement strand
CCGCCGATGAGCCGCGCGCTCGGGCAGAGCGTCGTCGTCGAGAATCGAGCCGGCGGCAATACCGTCATCGCCGGGGAGATCGTGGCGCGTGCGCCGGCCGACGGACACACGCTGCTGCTGATGGCGCCGAGCTTCACGATCAATCCTTTCGTGCGCTCGAAGCTGCCGTTCGACGTGCTGAGGGATTTCTCGCCGGTGACGCTGGTGGCCAACAGCGCGCTGCTGATCGCCATTCACCCGTCGCTGCCGGCGCGTGACACCAAAGAGCTGATCGCGCTCGCGCGCGCGAACCCCGGCAAGCTCACGTTCGCGACCGCGAGCATCATCGGCGGCCAGCGTATCGCGGGCGAGCTTTTCAAGGATGTCGCCAAGATCGACATCGTCAACGTGCCTTATAACGGCGGGGCGCCGGCGACGATGGCGACGGTCGGCGGGCACACGACCATGCTCGTGACGAACATCATCGAATCGGCGCCGCAGGTGATCGCAGGCAAGCTGCGAGGCATCGCGGTGACGACGATCCAGCGCTCCGACGTGCTGCCGCAGGTGCCGACGGTCGCCGAAGCCGGTTTTCCGGGTTTCGACGCCGGCAACTGGTTCGGCGCGCTCGTTCGCAGCGGGACGCCGAAGCCGGCGATCGATCGACTCAACGCCGAAATCATTCGCGCGCTCGACCTGCCCGACGTTCGCGAAACGCTCGGCCGCTACGCGCTCATCCCCGCGCCGATGACGCCGGAGCGGTTCGGCGCGTTCATCCGCACCGAGATGGAACGCAACGGACGAATCATCAGGAAGCTGGAATTGAAGATGGAGTAGGGGAGTGGGTAACCCGCTCGTGGAAAACCTTGGACCTCGATCAACCCCGCTTGAAGCTCCCGCAGTAATCCGCCGGCCCTTGCCAGTTCTGCTCGACCACGCGCCCGTTCTGGAAGATGAGGGTGCGCTCACAGCGGCTGAGCTCGCCGCCGCCGCCACCGCCGCCCATCGTGACTCCGGTGCCGAAGCCGACGCCGCCGCTGCCGCCGAAAAGTCCGAGTGACGGAAAAAACGACGGGTGAGAGGTCACGGTCTCGGACGTCCACGTGTAAACGTCACGGCCGTCGCTCATCTTGGTGCTGCGCACCGGGGTGCCCCAGCTCGATACCACTTCGTCGTAAGTCGCGCCCTGCCACGACGTGCGCGCCGTGTTGACGTCGCCGCTCGGCGTCGAGGCACATCCCGCCAGTAACACCAGAACCGCCGCCATGAACCGCATAAAAGCCTCTCGTATTGGACGTATCGACCCATCCCAGCGATTGTCGTGCCAAGCGTCCGGGGTGCCGGTAAAATCGCGCGTCCCGTGACGGCTCGTCCGCGTCGCGGCCGTCATCCCGAGGAGAAAATCATGAAGAAACTCACCCCCCTGCTTTGCGCGAGCGTCGCGCTCGCGTTCGCGGGCTTGAGCGGCGTCGCTGCGGCGCAGACCTACCCGACCAAACCGGTGCGCCTGATCGTGCCGTTCCCGCCCGGCGGCAGCAACGACATCGTCGGCCGCCTGATGGCGCAGGAGCTGACCGAGAAACTCGGCAAGCAGGTCGTCATCGACAACCGCGGCGGCGCGGGCGGCGTGCTCGGCACCGAGATCGCGGCCAACGCCGATCCGGACGGCCACACGCTCCTGATCATCTCGGTCGCGTACGCGTTCAATCCCGCGCTCTACAAGCTGCGCTTCGATCCGGACAAAGCTTTCGTTCCGGTTGCGATCCTCGGCACCGGGCCCAACGCGCTCACGGTGACCCCGAAGCTCCCGGCGAACTCGGTGAAAGAGCTGATCGCGATGGCGAAAGCCCAGCCGGGCAAGCTCAACTACGCATCGGCGGGGGTGGGCAGCTTCCAGCACCTGGGCAGCGAGCTCTTTCGCATCATGGCGGGAATCAACATCGTGCACGTGCCTTTCAAGGGCGGCGGCCCCGCGATGGCGGACGTGATCGGCGGCAACACCGAGATCTGCCTCGGCTCGCTGATCCAGATGATCCCGCACGTCGATTCGAAGCGCCTGAAGCTGCTCGGCATCGGCGGCACCAGGCGCGCGAAGGTCTACCCGAACGTGCCGACGATCGCCGAAGCGGGCGTGCCCGGCTACGACTCGAGCAACTGGTGGGGCATCCTTGCGCCCGCGAAGACGCCGCCGGCAATCGTGCAGCGCCTGCGCGACGAGACCGCGAAGATCCTCGCCTCGTCCGACGTGCAGAGGAAGTTCGAAGGGCAGGGCGCGGAGACGGTGAAGATGAGCCCCGACGAGTTCGGCCGCTTCATCAAGACCGAGATCGTGAAGTGGACGAAAGTCGTGAGGGAAGCGGGGATCAAGGCGGAGTAGGCGTTCTTATCCTGCGTGCTCGAGACGGGGTCCTGCGGGACCCCGTTTTTGTTTCCCCTCACCCTGACCCTCTCCCCGCAAGCGGGGCGAGGGAACCGATCACCTCCGCGCCGCTGTGACGCACCGCTGCGTACGCGGCGCAGTCATTCCCTCGCCCCCGGAGGGGGAGAGGGTTAGGGTGAGGGGCGGAAGTGCTTCCGGCGATGGTGCGCGACGCACTGATCGGCGTCTTCAGCGGTTTTTACATCGTGCCGCTGTACGCGCTGGAGCACGTTGCGCGCGAGCCGCGCATGACGCTCCTCATTCGACGGGCGACGCAGTATAGTTCACGCCGCGCCGAGATCAGCCGGTTCGGCAGCGGCAGTTCACGCCGTTTCGTGCTGAGAAAAGAGAGCCGCAGTCGAAGCATGAACGGCTATGAAGAATCCGTAACACTCGAAGGAACATCCATGACAGTCGCCTTATTTCTCCACCTCATCTCGGTCGTCGTGTGGGTCGGCGGCATGTTCCTCGCCTACGTCTGTGTGCGGCCGACCGCCGCCGAAGTGCTCGAGCCGCCCCAGCGCCTGCGCCTGTGGGAAGGCGTCTTCAGGCGCTTCTTTCCGTGGGTGTGGGCGGCGGTGATCCTGATACTGGGCAGCGGCTTCTACATGATGGGCCAGATGGCGCCCGTCCGAATGTACGTCATGGTGATGGCCGCTATCGGCGTGGTGATGAGCATGATCTTCATGCACATCTACTTCGCACCGTTCGGAAGGTTGAAGCGCGGCGTCGCGGCGCAGGACTGGAAGGGCGCGGGTGCAGCGCTCGGTCAGATCCGCATGCTCGTCGGTGTGAACCTCGCGCTCGGGCTTTTGAACGTCGCTGTCGCCGTGCTGGGGCGGGGGTCGTAAGCGAGCCCTCGCCTCATCTACTGGCAACCGATTACCGGCGATTGTCTGACGTAATCACACAGCTGCTCCGCACGCCTGCACCCGATCATCGTCACTTCACCGGCTGGCGTAATCGTTCGGCCGCGATTACCGTCTGCTGA
>JAQGNC010000233.1 GCA_028292065.1 Betaproteobacteria bacterium | reverse complement strand
AGATCGGGACCAACTGGAGCGGCTATTCGGACGTGACCGCCAGCGTCATCGCGCCCCTGATGACGTACGAAGCGATGATGGCGTTTTTCCTCGAGGCCGGGTTCCTCGGCGTGCTCCTGTTCGGACGCAAGCTCGTGCCGCCGTGGATGCACTTTTCGTCCGCGGTCATCGTCGCCGTCGGAACGCTCTTCAGCTCGTTCTGGATACTCGCGGCGAACAGCTGGATGCACACGCCTGCCGGGTTCGAGATCGTGGATGGCCGCTTTGTTCCGACCGACTGGTGGGCCGTCGTCTTCAATCCCTCGTTCCCGTACCGGTTGCTGCATACGGTCACGGCGACTTACCTCACGACCGCATTCGCGGTGATCGGCGTGGCTGCATGGTATCTGCGCCGAAATCGTCACGTCGAAGAGGCGAAGGTGATGCTCGCGATGGGCGTCATACTCGCTTCGGTGCTGGTGCCCGCGCAGGCGCTGATCGGCGATGCGCACGGCCTCAATACGCTCGAGCACGAACCGCAGAAAGTCGCCGCGATGGAGGGATTGTGGGAAACGCGCACTTCAGTGCCCGCGGTCCTCTTCGCAGTGCCGGACGAGGCGGATGAGTCCAACCGATTCGAGATTTCGATACCGCACCTGGCGAGTCTCTACCTGACGCACAGCTGGGACGGCGCGGTGCGAGGGCTCGAGAGTTTTGCCGCGGCCGATCGGCCCCCGGTGGCCCCCGTATTTTTCGCGTTTCGCATCATGATCGGCATGTGGGCAATCATGTTTGCCCTGACCGCGACAGCGTGGTGGCTCGCATGGCGCGGAAGGCTTTTTACGAGCCAGGGTTACCTGCGTGCCGCGACGTGGGCCATTCCGGTCGGTTTCGTGGCGGTGATCGCCGGCTGGACGACGACCGAAGTCGGACGCCAGCCCTACGTTGTCTACGGTTTGCTCCGGACGAGCGACGCCGTCACGCCGATGCTGACCGGCGGCGACGTCGTCACATCGCTGCTCGCGTATATCGCCGTGTATGTCGTCATATTCGGGGCGGGCATCTACTACCTCGCAGGTCTTGTGCGCAGAGGTTTCGCAAGCGACGCACCGCTCGCGCCGCTGGATAAACGCTCCGAGCCGACGGTTTCCGGGCTGGGCCCCGCGGCCGCCCTCCAGCACGCCCAAGCCAAAATCAGGGACTGAAACATGGCGCTCGATCTCGTGCCGTTGTGGACCATCATCCTTGCCTTCGGCGTGTTCATGTATGTTCTGCTCGACGGCTTCGATCTGGGCGTCGGGATTCTGTTTCCGTTTGCACCGGACGATTCCGCGCGCGACGTACTGATGAATTCGGTCGCGCCCATCTGGGACGGCAACGAGACGTGGCTGGTGTTCGGAGGGCTCGCGCTCTTCGTCGCCTTTCCACTCGCATTCGCGATCGTCGTGCCGGCCGTGTACTTCCCGGTCCTTTTCATGGTGCTCGGCCTGATTCTTCGCGGAGTCGCGTTCGAATTCCGCCCGACGGCGCCCGAGCATCGCGGTCTGTGGGACGCTGCGTTCTTTTCGGGCTCTCTCGTCGCAACCTTTGCTCAAGGTTGTGTGCTTGGGAAGTTCGTGCAGGGATTCGCAGTGAACGGGCGCCAATATGCCGGTACCGCGTGGGACTGGGTGAATCCGTTCGTGCTGGCAGTCGGTCTGGGCCTGGTGTTCGGATACTGGCTCCTCGGCGCCACATGGCTCGTCATGAAAACCGACGGCGCCGTGCAGAGCTGGGCCCGGCGCAAAGCGCGGATCGCGCTGTTCGGCGTGCTCGCCTTTATTGCGATGGTGAGCGTGTGGACGCCATTGTCCGAAGCGCGCATCGCCGCGCGCTGGTTCTCCTGGCCCAATATCGCGCTGCTTGCGCCCGTGCCGCTCGTCACTGCGGCACTTGCATGGGGACTGTGGCGCGCGCTCGCCGGTAAACGCGACGCAGCACCGTTTCTTGCGGCGATGGGCCTCTTCGTCATGTGCTACACGGGCATCGCGATCAGCATTCTGCCGTATATCGTGTGGCCCTCGATCACGCTGTGGGAAGCTGCCAGCGCGCCGCAATCACAGGCATTCACGCTTGTCGGTGCGCTGTTTCTGTTGCCGATCACCTTCATGTACACGGCATGGTCGTACTGGGTTTTTCGGGGCAAGGTGCGCATCGACGCCGGCTACCACTGAGCATTGTTTCCTGCTGAGAGGACTCATGATGAAAAGCACGCTTCCTGAATCCATTCTCGCCGCCACGCGCGGGCGCAGCTTCCGTGCGTGGGCGACGGCACAACCCCGCAAAGCGATCGTTCGCGGCCTGATCGTCATGAGCCTGGCACTGGCGGCCGGCTGTGCGGTCGAGCCGATGGACGGTGGCTACTATGGCCCGGACTTCTATGGCGCGGGCTTCGTCGATGGCGGCTTCTACGACGGCTTCCACGACCGCTTCCAGCCAGGCACCCGTGAAGATCGCCGCGGCGGTGACTTCCATGCTGCCCGCGAAGGCGAACACGAATTCGGGGGACACGAAGGCGGTGAACATGAAGGCGGCGGTCACGAAGGCGGCGGTGGGCACGGCGGCGGCGGGCACCGATAGCCTCGGACGCGGGGATCGCACCCCGCCGGACTTGAGATGACATGGCCTCGTGCGAGAGTTGATTCGCGAGGCCACGTACTTGAGCGGCGCAGGCATCGCCCGCTCGAGCGCAGCAGCCTACTCTTGCTGAACCACCGGACGAGGAGCGTGCCGTGAATGAAGCGTCGAAATCCCTACTGCGTCGCGATGCTGCCCGCGACGCAAATACGGCCGGCGTAACGCATCCCTGGCCTGTGACTTTCGTGCTCGCCGCCGTGCTGCCGATCGCGTTCACGGCACTATGGGTCGGGGAGCTCGTCGCGCCCGCGGGCGGGCTGCGCCTGTTCTTCTGAGCCGGCGCTGATCACTCACTGAATGGAACAGCCCTATGGGCAGTCAGCCCAGGCGAATGGACAGCCGGCCCGGTAGGCCCGGAATCCATGCCGCCTTCGCGCCCCCATTGAACCTGCAGCTCCCCATCACCAGACGAGGTCAGACATGGTATTCAAATCCGGCAGCAAACGCGCGATCCCATGGTTGGTCGCATGCACGCTCGCGATGCCGCTCTGCTCCGCGGCGCAATCGATAGTCGCTACTCCCGCCGGGCTCGAGGTTGGAACCGGCGCCGGACGAGAGAGCGATACGCAGGAAGCGCTCGACCGGTTCGACCCGTATCGCCGCGAGCTCGATGATCGCAGCGCAGGACTCGACCGGCGCTATGGTCGCGACCACGCTCTCTTACGCGACGAGCGCGGCATCGAGCGCGATCGAGCATTCGAACCGGTCGGTCCCCGCGTGGAAAGCCCTGAATTTCGACACGGTGGAATGGAGCTCGGCGACCGTCTCCCCGAAGGCTCGAACGTCGGCGGCCGCGACCACGGCGGTTCGTATGTCGGCGGCGAGCGTATGGGCGGCGGCTATACCGGCGGTGAGCATATGGGCGCTGGATATATCGGCGGTCAGCCTATGGGCGGCGGCCATTTCGGTGGTGGACATCGCTAGCGTTCGCTAGCCTGTGCTTCATGCGTCGACTCGCACGTAGCGCTCGAGCACATTGAACAATCCTGCTTCATCGAAAGGAGCTCACATGAAAGAATCCTCTATCGTTTCCGAGCGGCAGCACGCGGATCAAAGCAGTCCCAAAGCGCCGGCACGGCTGAGCCCGCTGCGCACACCGACTGATTTACAGAGCACCGCAACGCGCGACATCTCCGCCGCGCTCAACCCGGTGCTCGCGGACTTCTTCGCGCTGTACCTCAAGACCAAGAACTTCCACTGGCACGTCTCGGGGCCTCATTTCCGCGACTACCACCTGTTGCTGGACGAGCAGGCTCAGCAGATCGTCGACACGACCGACGCGGTTGCGGAGCGCGTCCGC
>JAQGNC010000223.1 GCA_028292065.1 Betaproteobacteria bacterium | reverse complement strand
CCTTAAAGCGAAGGACGAGAAGGACGCGAAGGAAAAACGAAGGAAAGAAGGAAAGCAAAGGAAGCTAGTCGCACGCCCACAGGTGTCATCGCGAGGAGACGCGCCAGCGCGACGCGACGATCCCGTGGCGCACGGCAAGCCGCCTGGAAGTGTTTACGAGCGCCTTGAGATTGCCCTTCGACAAGCTCAGGACAGGCTTTGTCGCACCGCTCCTCGCAATGACAGTATTGGGTCGCCCGCTCCTCGCAAGACAGTATGTGGTTGGGGCCGCTTGAAATGACAGTCACTGGCTGCGTCCTGGTTCGTACGGCGAGCTCGTCGCGCGCCCCGCAGGTGTCATCGCGAGGAGCCGCGCCAGCGCGACGCGGCGATCCCGTGGCGCACGGCAAGCCGCCTGGAAGTGTTTACGAGCGCCTCGAGATTGCCCTTCGACAAGCTCAGGACAGGCTTCGTCGCGCCGCTCCTCGCAATGACAATATCGGGCCGCACGGCTCCTCGCAATGACAGTGTCGCGTCGTCTTTCGTGTTCATGCTTTTGACCTTCCTTCGCGTCCTTCGCGTCCTTCGCGTTAAGGCTTTTGACCTGGTTTAAATCTTGACCCCTGACCCCACCATCGCTGAAGCCGTCGCCGTGTTGAAGTCCGGCGAGCTCGTCGCATTCCCCACCGAGACCGTCTACGGCCTCGGTGCGGACGCGGCCAACCCCGAAGCGGTCAAGAAGATCTACGCCGCCAAAGGGCGTCCGCGCAATCACCCCTTGATCGTCCACGTCGCCCGCGTCGACCAGATCGGCGCGTGGGTCGCGCGCATGTCACCGGCCGCGCAGCGTCTCGCCGAGCGCTACTGGCCGGGGCCGCTCACGCTGATCATGAAGCGCGCGGCTCACGTGAACGACCTCGTCACCGGCGGGCAGGACACGATCGCGCTGCGCGTGCCTTCGCACGGAATCGCCAACGCACTGCTCGCCGGTTTCGGCGGCGGCATCGCTGCGCCGTCGGCGAATCGCTACGGGCGGGTCTCGGCGACGACTGCCGCGCACGTGCGCAGCGAATTCGGCGACCTCGTCGGATGCATCCTCGACGGCGGGCCTTCCACCGTCGGCATCGAATCGACCATCGTCGACGTCTCCGGCGACGCCCCCGCTTTGCTGCGGCCCGGCCACATCACGGCGCGCGAGATCGAAGCGGTCCTCGGCACGCCGCTCGCCGCGCCCGGCGGCGAATCTCCGCGCGCGCCCGGGACGCTCGCCAAGCACTACGCGCCGCAGACCCCGCTCATGGTGATCGAAGCCGATCTGGTGCTCGAGCTCGCCGGCAGCATGACCCGGCAGGGACACAAGGTCGCGGTGCTCGCGCGCTCGGCGCTGCAGCCGCTCCTGAACGGCGTCACGTGGGTCGCCGCCCCTGCCGACGCCGCGGGTTACGCGCACGACCTCTACGCCAACCTGCGCGCCCTCGACGCCGCCGGATGCAGCGCGATCCTCGTCGAGCAGCCGCCGCTCGACGCGGCGTGGGCCGCGGTCGCCGACCGGCTCATGCGTGCCGCCGCAGGCTCGGCGAGCCCCGACGCGACCTGACTAATCGGGGACGGTCCCCGATTTCAGCAGGACAAAAATAAGGGGACCCCAAGGTCCCCTTATTTATTCGAGCTGAAAAGTCGATCAGTCGGTGATCTGCTCGCGTTTCGCCCTGATCGCCGGGATACCCATGACGATCAGAATGAGGACGGTCGCGATCACGAACGACAGGCTGATCGGCCGCGTGAGGAACACCGTCGCATCTCCCCGCGAGATCAGCAGCGCACGTCGCAGGTTCTCTTCCATCAGAGGCCCGAGCACGAAGCCCAGCAGCATCGGCGCAGGCTGCATTTCGAAGCGCAGCCAGAGGAAACCGACCACGCCGAAGAACGCGGTGAGATAGATCTCGAACGAGCTGTTGTTCACGCTGTAGATGCCGATGGCCGAGAACGCCATGATGCAGGGGAACAGGATGCGGTAAGGCACTTTCAGCAGGCTCACCCACAGGCCGATCAGCGGCAGGTTCAGGATGACGAGCATCGCGTTGCCGATCCACATCGAGGCGATCAGGCCCCAGAAGAGGTCCGGTTTCTGCGTCATCACCTGCGGTCCGGGCGCGATGCCCTGGATCGTCAGTGCGCCGAGCATCAGCGCCATGACCGCGCTCGCGGGAATGCCGAGCGTGAGGGTCGGGATGAACTTGCACTGCGCATCGGCGTTGTTCGCCGACTCGGGGCCCGCCACACCTTCGATCGCGCCTTTACCGAAGCGCGACGGATCTTTCGCGAGCTTCTTCTCGACCATGTAGGACGAGAACGACGCGATCGCAGGACCGGTGCCCGGCAGCACGCCGAAGAACGCGCCGATCGCGGTGCCGCGAAGGATCGCGCCGAACGACGCTTTCAGGTCGGGCCAGGTCGGCCACAGTCCGGTCACGCGCTTGGTGAAGACGCTGCGCTCTTCCTTGTCGCCCAGGTTGGAGATGATCTCCGACAGCGCGAACACGCCGACCGCGATCACGATGAAGCCGATGCCGTCGGTCAACTCCGCGACGCCGAAGCTGTAGCGAGCCATGCCCGAGTTGACGTCGGTGCCGACCACGCCGAGCAGCAGGCCCAGGCAGACCATCGCGAGCGACTTGATCATGTCGCCGTGCGCGAGCACCGCGGCAGTCACCAGACCCATCATCATCAGCGAGAAATATTCGGGGGCGCCGAACTTCAACGCCATCTCGGCGATGGGCGGTCCGAACAGGGCGATGATCATGGTGCAGACCGTGCCGGCGAAGAACGAGCCGATGGCGGCGATCGCCAGCGCAGGTCCTGCGCGGCCCTGCCTGGCCATCTGATAGCCGTCGAGACACGTCACGACCGCGGAGGTCTCACCCGGCAGGTTCACCAGGATGGCGGTCGTGGAGCCGCCGTACTGCGCACCGTAGTAAATACCGGCCAGCATGATGAGCGCCGAGACCGGCGGCACGTTGAAGGTGATCGGCAGCAACATGGCGATCGTTGCGAGCGGGCCGATACCGGGAAGCACGCCGATCAGGGTGCCGAGAAAACAGCCGATGAAACAGAACCAGAGGTTCTGCAGGGTCAGCGCGACGCTGAAACCGAGGACCAGATTATTGAATAATTCCATTTTAGTATCCTACGATGAGCGGGTAGGGAAGGCCGAGGCCCCAGATGAACAGCGCCCACGATCCGACGACCAGGCCGACCGTCATCAGCAGTACTTCGGTGAACTTGAACTCGTCACCCGCGTAGGCCGAGATGAAGACGAGCGCGACCAGCGCCGGTATGAAGCCGGCATGCTCCATCAGCAATCCGAACACGACGGTCGCGATCGGCAGGATGAGCAGAGCGCGAGGCGACCAGTTGCCCGGAAGCTTCTCCGGCTTGAGCAAACCCTGGATGAGACAGTAAATCCCGAACAGGATGAGCATCCCGCTCAGCACGATGGGGAAATAACCCGGCCCCATGCGCAGTGCGGTGCCCATCGGATAGTCCTGCGCCATGAAGATGCCGAGCCCGCCGGTGCCGATGAAAAACAGCCCCGACAGAAAGTTCTTGTTGTCCATCAGCGGGATCTTCATGCCCTCCCCCCCTTGTGTCGATGCGCTCGAGTCCTGCATTCTGGTTGCTCCGGATCGTGAAAAAATGACGCCTTTCTCAGGCGGACTGCGATCATAGGGGGTCGCGCATAGGCCGCCTATTAGGAAAAACCCTAATAAGTCGGGAACTATCTGGGACGCTGCGCTGCCAGTGTCACCTGCACCAGTTCGGCGACGCTGCCGACGCTCATTTTCTCCATGACGCGGGCGCGATGGGCCTCGACGGTCTTCACGCTGATGCCGAGCTGGTCGGCGATCTGGCGATTCTTCAGTCCCTGCACCACCAGGTCGATCACCTCGCGCTCGCGCTGGGTGAGGCTCGCCAGCCGCGCTGCAACACAAGGACCCTGGCGCTCTTCGGCCGGGACGCGGCCGAGCTTTGCCGCCTGCTCGATCAGCGCGACCAGCTGTGCGTCCTTGAAAGGCTTTTCGAGGAAGTGGAAAGCCCCGCTCTTGACCGCGTTCACCGCCATCGGAACGTCACCGTGGCCGGTGATGAAGATGATCGGCAGGGTCTCGCCGCGGCGATTGAGCTCCTGCTGCAATTCCAGGCCGCTCAACCCCGGCATGCGAACGTCGAGTACCAGGCACGACGCCGCGCCCGCTTTGTAGCCTTCGAGAAACTGTTCGGCGGTCTCGTATGTTGCAACGCGGTATCCGATCGACGCGAGCAGCCAGCCGAGCGAATCGCGGATCGCTTCGTCGTCGTCGACGACGTAGACCAGGCTGCACGGTGCGGTCGCGCTCACGCGTACACCGAAGGCAGCGAGAAGTGGAAAGTGACGCCTTGCGGGTCGTTGCGAGTGACCCACACGTGGCCGCCGTGCGCCTCGACGATCGAGCGGCAGATGTGCAGGCCGAGGCCGGTGCCCTGCGGCTTGGTGGAGAAAAACGGGGTGAACAGATTCGCCTCCTGTTGCGGATCGATGCCGCGGCCGCGATCGACCACCTGGATCTCGACCGCTTCGTCCTGGTAAGTGCGCGAGCGGATCGTGACCTGGCGATCGTCGGCGGGATTTTCTTCCATCGACTCGATGCCGTTGCGGGCGAGGTTCAGTATGACCTGCTCCATCAGCACCGGGTCGGCGTGCACGTAG
>JAQGNC010000193.1 GCA_028292065.1 Betaproteobacteria bacterium | reverse complement strand
CATAAGAAACCGCCGAAGAACAACCCGCCCCGCTAGCGGGGCGGGTTGTTCTTCGGCGGTTTCTTATGGAATTTGCGCGGGCCCTTGTTGCGCCCGCCGCCGGGGCCGCCGCCTTCGCCGGGCTTGCGCGGGCCTTGCGGCTGCTGCTGGGGATTGCCGTCGCGCCAGCGGTCCTGGCCGCCCTCACGCGGAGGGCCGCGGTCGTGGGGCGCGGCCGAGTTGCCGCGTTCCGGGCCGCCGGGCATGCCGCGATCGCGGCCGCCGGTGTCGCGGTTGCCCGCGGCAAACATGATCTCGAGCTCGTTGAGCTCGTCCCACTCCTCTTCGGTGCGCTGCCTTTCGGGGATCGCCTGCAGAGCTTGCAGCCGGGCACGAGGTGAACTGGATTGCGGTTTATTCATGGGCCCGATTATCCCACGTTGTAGCCGTCACGGAACTGCGGTCCCGCGGCGGCCGCCGCCGAAAAAACGGCGCGGGGCGGTCACCGCCGCCACAGCGACTACTCCGGCCGCCACCCCGGCGACCGCATTGAGCGCCGCCGCTGCCAGCGCCTCCAGCACGCCGCCGATCCCGGCTACGCCCGCCGCGTGATGGGCGAGGCCGTCGACGAGCGCCTGCGCACCGGGTATCCCATGGACCAGGATGCCGCCGCCGACCATGAACATCGCCGCGGTGCCGAGCACCGACAGCGCTTTCATCAGGTACGGCGCGACAACCAGGATCGACCGTCCGAGCGCGCGCTGGAGCCTGCGAAGCGCCGTGTCGCCGTCCGCGCGGCTCAGATCGAGCCCCGCGTCGTCGAGCTTGACGATTCCCGCGACGAGGCCGTACACGCCGATCGTCATCAGGACGGCGATGCCGCTGAGCACCGCGACCTGCGTCCCGAAAGCGGCGTCCGCCACCGTGCCGAGCGTGATCGCGATGATTTCGGCGGACAGTATGAAATCGGTGCGCACCGCACCTTTGATCTTGTCCTTTTCGAACGCGGTCACGTCCACGGCCGGGTCGGACAGCGCCTCCACGAGCTGCGCGTGGTGCGTTTCGTCCTCCGCGCGGTCGTGCATCAGCCGGTGCGCGACCTTCTCGAAGCCTTCGTAGCACAGGAAGGCGCCGCCGAGCATCAGCAGGGGCGTGATCGCCCACGGCGCGAGCGCGCTGATGGCGAGGGCCGCAGGGACCAGGATGAGCTTGTTCCTGAACGAGCCTTTGGCGACCGCCCACACCACCGGCAGCTCGCGCTCGGCTTTGACGCCGGAAACCTGCTGCGCGTTGAGCGCAAGGTCGTCGCCGAGCACGCCCGCGGTCTTCTTTGCGGCGAGCTTGGTCAGCACCGCGACGTCGTCGAGCACGGTCGCGATGTCGTCGATCAGGGCGAGCAGGCTGGTTGCGGCCACGGCTTTTCCAGTCCTCGTTCGAATCAGGTTTGGGTTTGCGGCTGCGGCTCGGCTTCCGCAAGCAGCCTGACGACGTGCTCGCGCTGCAGATAGTAGAGCCAGCCGCCGTACAGGGCCGCCGCGGCCACGAGACCCCCTCGAGCAAGGGACGCGCCGTGCCCGGCGCGAAAGCCCCACAGCACTTCGAGCGCGCACGCGAGCGCGGCGGCCCACGCGAGCAGTCGCGGCACGGCGTCGCGATAGCGCGGCAGCGCGCGGCCGCCGAATTCCGCCACCATGTAGCCGACCAGCGTGAACGCCGCGACGAGCTCGAGCAGGCGCACGATTTCGATCTGGGCCGATGCCGCGTCAGGAAAGCCGGTGTAGAGCGTCCACGCGGCGATGCCGTCGCGCAGCGGCGCGATCGCCACGAGCACCAGGTACGCCGCGTAAAAAGGCGCGGCGAGCTTGAGCAGAGACGCTTCGAAGCGTCGGTTCGAAGCGGGCGCGCCTGGCGCACGCCTGCCGTACCACCAGCACAGCGCGCCGGCCCCCAACGCGCCGATCACGACGTTGCCGGGACGCGCCGCGAGCGCGGGAAAAGCGCCGGCGATGAACCACAGCGACGCGAAAGCGGCCGTGCGGTGCGGGACCGAAGTGCCCGCGGGCGCGAAGTAATGACGCTGCATCCCGCCGAGCAGCAGCGCGCCGAAAGCGCCGAGCAGCGGCGCCATCGCCCCTCGCGCGGCTTGCGCTGCCGGCGACAGCGCGTCGATCCAGAGGAGCGGCACGAGCAGATAGACGAGGCCCATCAGCGGGAGCTCGAGCACGAGCCAGCCGACGAGCCGACCGCCGGCTTTGCCGCCGCTCGCCACACGGTCGGCAGCGAGCGCGCCGAGCCACGCGCCGATTGCATTGGCGGCGACGTCGAGCGGTGAAGCGTTGCGCACCGCCTCGAAGAGCTGCGCGGTCTCGATCGCCCCGCTGACGAGCGCGCCCAGCGCGAGCACCCACAATGCCGAGCGCCTGCGTGCAGGTTGCGCGAGCCGGTAGAAAAATCCCAGCGGAATGAAGAGCAGCACATTGGCGACGACATCGACCGGGTCGCCGCCGAGCATCATCCGCCATTCGTCGGGACGGCGGAAATTGAACGGCAGGAGCGTGATGATGAGCGCCACGCCGAGCATATAGCCGAGCAGGGCGTATCCGAGGCGCATGCCGGTGTCGGCTGTTCGTGACGGCGCGCTCATGGGCCGATGTCGATGCTGTTTTGCACGCGGGCGATGTTAATGTGAATATCCGCGCAATGACCGAAGATTATTTCATCGGCGTCCACGCCCGCGAGCTCGAGCGCCTGCGCGAGCAGCACGCCGCATGGCGCACGCAGACACACGCGTTGTGGGCGCGCGCCGGATTCACGACCGGCCAGCACGTAGCCGATCTGGGCAGCGGCCCCGGTTTCACCGCGCTCGATCTCGCCGCGCTCGTCGGTGCTGCGGGCAGCGTCACTGCGCTCGACAAGGCGTCGGCCTATCTGGAATTCCTGCAAGCCGAAGCGCGCAGGCGCGGGGTGACGAACGTGCACGCGCGAGATGCCGATCTCACGCGAGTCGATCCGGGCACGAACGTTTTCGACGGCGCGTTCTGCCGCTTTTTCCTGGCGTTCCTGATCGACGCGCTCGACGGCGTGCTCGAGCGCATCCACCGCAGCCTGAAACCCGGCGGCGCCTTCGCCGTCATGGAATACCTGACGCTCGAGAGCGCGACGTGCTCGCCGCCGATCCGCGGCTTCGACGCGCATACCCGCGCGTGGATCGAGTACTACCGCAGGAACGGCGGAGACACCGCGGTCGGGCGCACGCTCGCGCCGAAGCTCGCCGCGGCCGGATTCGAAATCGGCTCGATCGAGTGCGTCGGCGGCATCGCTCGACCGTTCGATCCGTGGTGGAGCTGGTGGGGACGCCTCATGGCCGATTTCGGCGAGAAGCTCGTGTCCGACGGCGTCATGGACCGCGCGGACCTGCGAGGCTTGCACGAAGACTGGGCGCGGGTCGCGACCGATCCGCACGCCTTCATCCACACGCCGGTGCTGGTTCAGATCGTGGCTAAAAAGCGTTAGCCCCCGCCGTATTCTCAGCCGTTCCGCAATTCCGCGCCCGGGTTATGATCGGCTCCACAAGGAACGCACAAAAAATGGGGCGCACAACAACGACATGCCGCAGGAAATCACACGATTGCAGGCGGTCGACAGCGACGGGCGCACTTACGTCATTCTCGAGATAACCCCGGTGGAGACGGTCCAGACCTATCACGGCGTGCGCAAGGAGTATGGCCGCGTGCGCCACGAGCTCAACGACGGCACTCCGGTCGTGAGGGTTTCCGATACGCGGTTCCGTGTCGAAGTGAGCGGCACGATGCTCGAAGTGGTTCAGCCGTAAAGCCCTGACGCTGAACCGTCGGCGGGGACAGCGCCGACGGCGTGTGTCACCCGTCTCCATCACGAACACCACAAACAGCCAGACACCATGACAAACCCGCAAACACACCTGCCGCTTGCCGGCATCACCGTACTCGATCTCACGCTCGCGCGAGCGGGCCCGACCTGCGTGCGTCATCTGGGCGACTGGGGCGCGGACATCATCCGCGTCGAGCCGCCGGAAGCGCAGGGCGAGGACGTTACCGGCCGGCGCGACGGCTCCGACTTCCAGAACCTGCATCGGAACAAGCGCACGATGCACCTGAATCTGAAGACCGACGAGGGACGCGCGGCCTTCATGAAGCTGGTGGCTAAAGCCGACGTCATCGTCGAGAACATGCGCTCCGCGGTGAAGCACAAGCTCGGTGTCTCCTACGACGACGTTTGCCGCGTGAACCCGAAGATCGTGTACGGCAGCATCAGCGGCTTCGGCCAGACCGGGCCTTACGGCAAGCGCGCGGGCGTCGACCAGATCGTGCAGGGCATGGGCGGTCTCATGTCGGTCACCGGGCTTCCGGGGCAAGGACCGGTGCGCGTGGGCGTCGCGATCGCCGACATGACCGCGGGCAACCTGCTCGCCCTCGCGATCATGATGGCGCTATTCGATCGCACCCGCACGGGCGAGGGGCGCTGGGTGCACACGAGCCTGCTGGAGGCGCAGGTCTTCATGCTCGACTTCCAGGCCTCGCGCTGGCTCATGAACAAGGAGATCGCGAAGCAGGCGGGCAACGATCACCCGACCGGGACGCCGACCGGCGTCTTTCCCAGCAGCGACGGTCACTTCAACATCGCCGCGGCTTCGCAGCGCGTGTGGGAGCGCATGTGCGATGCGATCGCAAAGCCCGAGTGGAAAGAAAAGCCCGAATGGAGCACGCGCACCAGGCGCGGCGCCGACCGCGCCGCGCTCAACGCCGCGATCAGCGAGATCACCCGGCACAAGCCTTCGGCGCACTGGGTCGAGCTCTTCGAGGAAGCGGGTGTGCCGTGCGGCCCGATCAACACGATCGACCAGGTCTTCGCCGACCCGCAGGTGCGGCACCTCGGCATCGCCGCGCCGGTCAGCAGCGCGAAGAAAGGCGATTTCCACCTCGTCGCCTCGCCGCTCAACATGGAAGGTGTTCCGAAAAAAATCCGCAGCGCGACGCCGGAAGCGGGCGAGCATACGAACGAAATCCTGCGCAGCATCGGTTACGCGGACGCGGAGATCGAGAAGATGCGCGCTGCCGGCGTGATCTGACGCGGACGCTCCGGGATTGCTTCGTCACATCGTTCCTCGCAATGACAACGAGGTGTCATCGCGAGGAGCCGCGCCAGCGCGACGCGGCGATCCCGTGACGCACGGGTAGTCTTTCAACTTTACACACGAGCGAATTCACACATGACCACTGAAACCTTGACGAACGACGCCGCCGCCGACAGCAAAATCCTTTCGAAGAAGCTCGGCGCGGTCGGCCATCTCGTCTTCAACAACCCCGAGAAGCGCAACGCGTTCTCGCTCGAGATGTCGCTCGCGGCGGCGGACGTGATCGAAGATTTCCTGCAGGACGACGCGATACGGGTGATCGTGCTCTCCGGCGCCGGCGACAAGGCTTTCGTGTCGGGCGGCGACATCTCCAAGTTCGAGAAAGCGCGCGCGACCAAAGAGGACGTCGACACTTACAACAGGACCGGCGACCGCTTTCGGAAGCTGCTCAAAGGCAGCGCGAAGCCGACGATCGCCATGATCCGCGGCTATTGCCTCGGCGGCGGCATGGCGATCGCGCTCAACTGCGATCTGCGCATCTGCACCGAAGAATCGAGCTTCGGCATTCCCGCTGCGAAGCTCGGCATCGGTTACGCCGCGGACCGCCTCGGGCAGCTCGTCGACCTCGTCGGTCCGTCCGCGGCCAAGGACCTGCTCTTCACCGGACGCCGCTGCAACGCGCAGGAAGCGCTGCGGCTGGGCATCGTCAACTACGTGCTTCCGGCCGGCGAGCTCGAGGCGTTCGTCGAATCCTATGCCGGAACCATCGCCGCCAACGCGCCGCTGTCGATCCTCGCCTCCAAGCGTGTCATCGACGAATACGTGAAAGACGCCGACCAGCGCGACACCGCGCTCACCGACAAAGTCGTCGCCGATTGTTTCGCGAGCGAGGATTACGTCGAAGGCCGGCGTGCGTTCATGGAGAAGCGCAAGGCGAACTTCACGGGGCGTTGAGCTCGGGTCATTGCGCACACCCACCGCGGTTGAAGGTCAAAATGGATTCCGGCCTGCGCCGGAATGACGGCTTTGGTCAGAGCCGCGTTCTA
>JAQGNC010000154.1 GCA_028292065.1 Betaproteobacteria bacterium | reverse complement strand
GTGATCTTCTGCCGGTTTTGTGACTCGGGTCACTCGCGGGTGAAATGAGACGCTGGCTGCGCATCGCGCATCTCGCTTTGCACTTTGCGCGGGGGCTGTTCACCGCCGCTTTTTTCCCATTCCTGGGCGCCGCGCGGCGTAATCGCGAGATCCAGCGCTGGTCGTCCGTCCTGCTCGAAGTGCTCGCGGTGAGGCTGCACGTGCACGGCGCGCCGACCGACGCGAGGCCGCTCATGCTCGTGGGCAATCACGTCACCTGGCTCGACATCTTCTCGATCGACTCGGTGCTGCCGGTGCGCTTCGTCGCCAAGTCCGAAGTCAGGCGCTGGCCGCTGGTGGGATGGCTGAGCGAGCGCGTGGGTACGCTTTTCATCGATCAGTCGAAAGCGCGCGACACCCTGCGCGTCAACATGCTGGTCACCGAAAGCCTGCGCGCAGGCGAAGTCTTCGCCGTCTTTCCGGAAGGCAGGACGACTGACGGATCGCGTCTCCTCGATTTTCACGCGTCCTTGCTCGCGCCCGCGCTCGAGGTCGATGCGGTGCTGCAGCCGTTCGCGATCCGCTACGAGCGGACCGACGGGTCGCTCTGCACCGAGGCCGCTTTCGACGGGGACAGGTCGCTGTGGCAGACGGTGATGGGAATCACCAGCCAGCGCGAAGTGCACGTCCACGTGCGTTTTCTCCCTCCGCTCGTGGCTTCGGGGCGGCGCCGCCGCGAGATCGCGAATGAGGCGCGCGAGGCGATCAGTCGGTCGCTGTACCCTCGAGCGCCGAGCAGTCGCTCTGGAACACCCGCCGGTCTTCCAGCCGCAGCGCGCTGAGGCGGCGGCCCCACACGCATCCCGAATCGATGCCGAGCACTTCGGGCGTGAGCATCAGCCCGAGCGCGGCCCAGTGCCCGCACACGATCGGCGTTCCCGCGCTCCGGCGTCCCGGCACGTCGAACCACGGGATGACTCCCGCGGGTGCATCCTCGAGCGAACCCTTGTGTTCGAAATCCATGCGTCCGTTCGGCTCGCACAGGCGCAGCCGGGTCATCGCGTTGATGATGACGCGCAGCCGGTCGTAACCGGTCAGCGCATCGTCCCACGCGGCGGGCGCATTGCCGTACATGTTCTGCAGCAGACCGTCGTAATCCGTGCCCTGCAGCGCGGCTTCGACTTCGCGCGCGAGCGTGAGGGCCTCGGCTATCGTCCACTGCGGCAGGAGGCCCGCGTGCACCATCGCCCACGCGCCTTGCACGTGCATCATCCTGCGCGTGCGCAGCCACTGGAGGAGCTCGTCGCGATCGTGCGCCTGGAGGATCTCGTCGAGCGTGTCGCCGCGGTGCGGCTTGCGCACCCCCGCTGCGACGACGAGCAGATGCAGGTCGTGGTTGCCGAGGACCGTCACCGCACGCTCGCCGAGGCTGCGCACGAAGCGCAGCGTCTCGAGCGACTGCGGACCGCGATTGACGAGGTCGCCGACGAACCACAGGGTGTCGGCCGCCGGGTCGAAGCGGATGGCGTCGAGCAGGCTGCGCAGCGGGTCGTAGCACCCCTGGACGTCGCCGATAGCGTAGGTGGGCATCGGCTTCGCGTGAAGGGTGAAGGGTGAAGGGCGTGAGGCGGAGGGCGGAGGGCGAGAGGCGGGAGGAGTCACGAAGGCGCGGTCAGCGGCGCCTTCGTGAGGTTTGCAGTTACTTGCCCTGCCCGGCGAGGTAATCGACCGCCGCCATCACGTCGGCATCGGGCAGCGCCATGTTGCCGCCTTTGGGCGGCATCGCGCCTTTGCCTTTCAGCGCCGACTGGTGGAGGGTGTCCATGCCCTGCTTCAGGCGCGGCGCCCACGCGGCCTTGTCGCCGATCTTCGGCGCGCCCGCGACGCCGGTTCCATGGCACGCGACGCAGTTCGCTTCGAATATCGCTTTGCCGTTCGAAGCGCCGCCTGCGGCGGCACCACTCGTCGCACCCGCGGGTGCTGCGGCGGCTGCTGTCGGCACCACGCTCGCACCGGCTGCAGCAGGCGCACCGGGCGCTGCCGCGACTTGCACAGGCGCGGCCTGCACCGGCGGCTCCTTGAACGACGCGCCCGCCTGGTTCGCCATGAAAGCGACGGCGCGCGCGACTTCGTCGTCGGTGAGCTGCGGATTGCCGCCTTTGGGAGGCATCTGGCGCACGCCTTTGATCGCCATCTCGGTCAGATGCGCGTGGCCGTCCTTGATCAGCGGCCCCCACGCGCCTGCGTCGCCGATCTTCGGCGCGTTGAGCGCGCCGGTGGCGTGACACGCCGAGCACACGGCTTCGACGACCTGCTTGCCGGTGCGCTCTCCGGGGGTGTCGCTGCCTTCGGCCACGACCACCTGGCCGACGGGTTTCAGACGTTTTGCGATCGCTGCGTCGGACGCGACTTTCGCGCTCGGCTCGACGCTGTGAGTCGCGAGGCTCGCGATGATCGAGATCAGCAGTATCGGGACGAGGAAAGCCAGTATGACGACGACGAGCAGCTGTTTCGGCGTCTTGATGAATGAAGTGTGTTCGTCGTGCGGTCGATGCTCGCTCATGCGTGTTTCCCGGGGTGGCGACAGGCGAAAGGCGCAAATTATAACGGGGATCAAACCTAGGGTAAAACCTTGATTTGAGGCGTGTTACAATCCACCCACAGCGCGCCCGTAGCTCAGATGGATAGAGTGTCGGCCTCCGAAGCCGAAGGTCGCCCGTTCGAGTCGGGCCGGGCGCGCCAGACCTGCCTTCCTGTTCCTTCCCCCTTCCTTTCGCAAAAGTCGGACCTGTCCGCCACGTCGGCACGGGGCTTGCGGCAGCCCGCCATCTCCCTTCGTCGTGACCTCGCCAAAGCGGGGCGCGCCCTCGTGATGGCCCCCCAAGCGAGCACCGGCGACAGCCATCGTCGTGACACGATCGTGATCGGCGGTTCCGCCGGCAGCACCGAGGCGCTGACCGCGCTGCTCCCGCAATTATCGCCGCGCATCCCGGCGGCGATTTTCGTGGTGACGCACCTGCTGCCGGACGCCAAGTCGCACCTGGTCGACGCGCTCAATACCGTCGGGCCCCTCGTCGCAAAAGTCGCCGAGGATGGCGAGGACATCGCGCACGGCATGGTTTACGTCGCGCCGTCGGACCGTCATCTCCTGCTCAAGCGCGGCTCGATCCGGATCACCCGTGGGCCCCGCGAAAACCGCTGGCGCCCCGCGGTCGATCCGCTGTTTCGTTCCGCGGCGGTCGCGTACGGGCCGCGGGTGATCGGCATCGTGCTGAGCGGCATGCTCGACGACGGCACCGCCGGGCTCGACGCGATCAAGCGCTGCGGCGGCGTCGCCGTGGTGCAGGACCCGGAGGAGGCGGCGTTTCCCGACATGCCGCGCAGCGCGCTCGCGAACGTCGCGATCGACCACAAAGTCGCGGTCGCGGAGATGGGCCCGGTACTCGAAAAGCTGATGCAGGCCGCGGTCGCCGAGAGCGGGCAGACGCCGCGCGACGTCGAAGTCGAGGCGCGCATCGCCGAGACCGGTTACAGCGATGAGCGCATCACCGGTGCGCTGGGCGAGCTCAGCGACCTGAGTTGCGCCGAGTGCGGCGGACCTCTGTGGAAAAACCAATCCGGCGATCTCACCCGCTATCGCTGCCGCGTCGGTCACGCGTATACGGAGTCGGCGCTGCTGTCGGCGGCAGGAGAGGCGATCGAGTCGAGCATCTGGGCCGCGGTGCGCCTCTTCGACCAGCGCGCGAACATACTCACGACGATGGCGGAGAAGGACCGTGACGCGAGGCGCCCGCGCCTGGTCGAGCACCACCAGGAGCTTGCGGCCGAGGCGCGGGAGCATGCGAACGTGCTGCGCCGGCTCCTGATGATCGAACACCGGTAACCGTCACGCGTCGCTGCGGCGCACGGCGCGGGAGCGCGTGCTAATCTCATCTGCCCGCTCTCCCTGCGCGCTGAATGCGCGTGCCCAGACGACATGCCCAGCAACCGATTCGCTGACGACGCGGCACCAGCGGCTGCCTCGTCGTCGTGGTGCGACGATCCCGGCCGCGCCCCGGCAGCGCGCTTCCCCATCGTCGGCATCGGCGCGTCCGCGGGCGGCGTCGAGGCGTTCACCGAGCTCCTGAGCGCGCTCCCGGCGGACACCGGGATGGCTTTCGTGCTGCTGCTCCATCTTCCGCTCGGGCACGAGAGCATGCTGAGCGAAATTCTCGGGCGAGTCTGCACGATGCCGCTCGCGGAAGTGCGCGATCGCGTCGAGATCGAGCCCAACCGCGTCTACGTGCTCGGAGCGGGCAGCGATCTCGACATGCAGGACAAGCGACTGCTGCTCGTCGCGCGCGACGCGCCGCACGGGCCGCATCGTCCGATCGACCGCTTCTTTCAGGCGCTCGCAGCGCACCAGCGTAATTGCGCGATCGGCGTGGTCCTGTCCGGCACCGGGTCCGACGGCGCGATCGGTATCCAGGAAGTCAAAGCCGCCGGAGGGATGACCTTCGCCCAGGACGACACCGCGCAGCACACGAGCATGCCGCGCAGCGCGATCGAGACCGGGACCGTCGATCTCGTGCTGTCGGCGCGCGACATCGCGCACGAGCTCGCGCGCATCGCGGCCCATCCGCTGGTCGCCCCGCAGGGGGAGGCCGCGGAACCCTTCGAGCTCGAGCCGGTGCTCCAAATCCTGCACAGCGCGATCGGCGTCGATTTCGCGGACTACAAGCCGAACACCCTCTACCGGCGTATCGCGCGGCGCATCGTGCTTCACAAGCTCGAGAGCATCACCGATTACCTGACGCTGCTGAAAAACGACGCTGGCGAAGCGCATGCGCTGTACCAGGACATACTCATCAGCGTCACCAGCTTCTTCCGCAATCCCGAAGCTTTCGAGGCGCTCAAGACCGAAGTCTTCCCGAAGATCACGCAGAGCCGCTCGCGCCACGACCCGGTGCGCGTGTGGACGCTCGCGTGCTCGACCGGTGAAGAGGCGTATTCGATCGCGATGGCGTACGCCGAATTCCTCGAAGACACCGGGCTGTCGGTGCCGATCCAGGTTTTCGCGACCGACCTGAACGAAGCGAGCGTCGAGCGCGCGCGCCTGGGTGTGTACCCGAAGAGCGCGGTCGAGCACGTCAGCCCCGAAAGGCTGCGGCGCTTTTTCGTGCAGATCGACGGCAGCTACCGCATCGCCAAGCCGATACGCGACGTGTGCGTTTTCGCGCGCCACAACGTGCTCACCGACCCGCCGTTCTCGCGCATCGATCTGGTGAGCTGCCGCAACATGCTCATCTATCTCGGCCAGGAGCTGCAGCAGAAAGTCGTGCCGATCATGCACTACGCGTTGCGGCCGGCCGGTTTCCTGTGGTTGGGGACCTCGGAGACGATCGGCTCGTATCGCGATCTGTTCACGCTGATCGAGTCGAAGGCGAAGATATACGAAAAGCACGGGGCGCTCGACCACCTGCCGCTCGGCG
>JAQGNC010000138.1 GCA_028292065.1 Betaproteobacteria bacterium | reverse complement strand
TGCCGTGGACCTCGTAGCCTTTGCCGAGCAGCAGCTCCGCCAGAAACGCGCCGTCCTGCCCTGTGATGCCGGTGATCAGTGCTTTTTTTGACATGTAAGCCGAGGAAATCGGTGATTGCGGCATTATAGCAGTGAGACATGTGAGCCCGGTCCGGCACGGGTCGGGGCTAAGCTACAATCCGAACCCTATGAGAACCGGAGCGCTCCCTATGCTGGTGCCTGTGATCCTTTCCGGCGGTGCGGGCTCGCGGCTGTGGCCGGTGTCGCGCGAAGCGTATCCCAAGCCTTTCATCCGGCTCGCCGACGGTAAAACGCTGCTCCAGAAAACGTTCGACAGAGCGGCCGCGATTCCCGGCGTCGATACGGTGATCACGGTCACCAACCGCGAGTATTACTTTCTCACGCGTGACGAGTTTCACAAGAGCGCGAGCGCCCACCGTCAGCTCTTCGTGCTCGAGCCGTGCGGACGCAACACGGCGCCCGCGGTTGCGATGGCCGCCTTCCACGCGGCGGCGCTCTACGGCGCGGACACGCAGCTGCTCGTCCTGCCGGCGGACCACCTCATCGACGACCAGGGTGCATTCCGCAGCGCGGTCGACGATGCGCGCAGGCTCGCAGCCGACGGCACGCTCGTCACGTTCGGCGTGACCCCGACGCGCGCCGAAACCGGCTACGGCTACATCGAGTGCGGCGCGGCCGCGGCGCGCAAAGGCAGTTACGGCGTGAAGCGCTTCGTCGAAAAGCCGAACGCACAGGTCGCCGCGGAGTTCGTCGCGAGCGGCTCTTTCCTCTGGAACTCGGGGATGTTCTGCCTCGGCGCGCAGGCCTATCTCGACGCGCTCAGGACGTGCGAGCCTGAAATGTATGCGGCCGCGCTCGCGTGCTGGGACGAGACCGACAAACACGTCGCCGAGAAAGTCGATCTGCACCCTGCCCTCTTTGCCGCGCTCAAGGACGTCTCCATCGACTACGCGGTGATGGAAAAGCATGCCGAGGTCGCGGTCGTGCGCGCCGATTTCCCGTGGAACGACATCGGATCGTGGAGCGCGCTCGGCGAGCTCACCGAGGCGGACGCGCAAGGCAACCGCGTGTCGGGCGAAGCGATCATGGTCGGCTCGACCGATTGCTACATCCAGAGCGACTCCCGCGTGGTCGCGGCGGTCGGCCTCAAGAACCTGATCATCGTCGACACGCCCGACGCGCTCCTCGTGTCGGACAAACGCTGCGTGCAGGACGTGAAGCAGGTCGTCTCGGCACTGAAGCTCACCAATCACTCCGCCCAGCAGGTGCATCGAACGGTGCACCGGCCGTGGGGCAGCTACACCGTGCTCGAGGAAGGCCCGATGCACAAGATCAAGCGCATCGTCGTGAAGCCCGGCGCTTCACTGAGCCTGCAGATGCACCATCATCGTAGCGAGCACTGGGTGGTGTTGAGCGGCGCGGCCGAAGTCGTGAACGGCGAGCGCGACCTGATCGTGAACGCCAACGAGTCGACTTTCATAGCGCCCGGCACGAAGCACCGGCTCGCCAATCGCGGGACCGAAGACCTCATGATGATCGAGGTCCAGACCGGGAGCTACGTCGGGGAAGACGACATCGTCCGCTACGAAGACGTGTACGGACGCGTCTGAACGGCCGCGCGTTCGCGCCCGCTTCAGCAGGCGTGCTCGATCAGGGGTGCTGCGCGGCTGCCGCTGACGGCTGGCCGTGCGGCGTCACGGCGGCGTCGCCGCCGGACACCACCAGACCCGGCGTGGTGTCGGTCAGCTGCCGCGCGAGCGACTCTCCGCCGATCTCCACCAGCGCCGCGTACGCGAGATCGAGATTCGGAGGCCGGTGGCGCAGGTTGTGCGCATCGGTCGCGACGACGCTCGCCCAGCCGCGCTCGATGATCGCCAGCGCGGTCTGCTGCGCGGGTTTTCCGAACTGCCCGAGGATCGACGCCCCCGTGAGCTGCAGCAGACACCCCATCTGCACGAAAGGCGCGATCTTCTCGACGTTGCGCATCACGTCTTTGTTGCGCTCGGGATGCGCGATGAGCGGGCGGATGTGACGCGTGAGTAGCCACTTGATCAGCTTGTCGGCACCGAGCAGCAGGTGGCTGTGCGGGAACTCGAGCAGCATGATGCGGTAGCCCGCGAGCTCCCCGATGAAGGGAACCTGATCGTGCTCGACCATCGCGATGATGTCGGACGAGATCCTCACCTCGCCCCCGGCGCGGACCTGGAGCGGGATTTCCTGGTGCTCGAGTACGCGCTGGAACGCCGCGCACAGCTTCCTGATCGTCGGTGCGCTGTTCTCGTAGCGGCCGGGATGCACGTGCGGCGTCATCACCGCGGTGTGGATGCCCGCGTCCACCGCGGCGCGCGCGAGATCCAGCGAGTCTGAGAGGGTTTGCGCCCCGTCGTCGATTCCGGGAAGGTAGTGGCAGTGCAGGTCGATCACGAGGTCGCGGGAACCGCGGCTCCTTCAGTGCCGGGCCGCTTCCCCGGCTGCCCGTAATAACCGTCGTACTTGTAGTAGCTGCCCGTATAAGCGCCGTAATAGCGCTGCGCACGCTTGAAGTCGAGCTGGTTGAGCGTCACGCCGAAAAGCCTCGCCTCGACTTCTTCGAGCGCGCGTATGCAGCGGCGCACCAGAGGATAAGGCGTGCTGTCGGCCTTCACGACGAAAAGCACGCCGGTGGCGAGCTTCGAGAGCACGAGCGCATCGCTGACGAGGTGCACCGGCGGGGAGTCGACGATGAGGATGTCGCACGTGCCGGCGAGCGCCTTGACGAGCCGCTCGAAGCGCTGGGACAGGAGCATCTCCAGCGGGTTGAGCGGCGTGGGGCCGGCGCTGATCGCGTAGAGCGACGAGCCGGGGACGCGCTGCAGGCATTCTTCGAACGTCGCGGCGCCGGTCAGAAGGCTCGTCAGCCCGGGCTTGGTCGGGTCGAGGCCGAGCTTCGCGGCGACCGACGGACGGCGCAGGTCCGCGTCGATCAGCAGTGCGCGCTTGGTCTGGGCTTCGGCGAGCGCGAAGTTGATCGCCACGGCCGTTTTGCCTTCGCCGGGCACCGATGAGGTGACGAGCAGGGTCGGATTGGGCTCATCGCTCGCCGAAAGCAAAACGCCGGTGCGCGCGGTGCGTATCGCCTCGGAGAAGACCGAAGTCGGATCTTCGAGGTAGTGGCGGCCGACCGTTTTCGCCTCGGCTGCGCCGAGCAGCGGCAGCATCGTCAGCATCGGACGCTCGAGCTTCTCTTCGACGTCGTCCGCCGATTTGAGCGTGTTGTCGAGGCGCTCGAGGAGCAGCGAGATCAGGGCGCCGAGCAGGATGCCGAGCACGAACGCGATCGAGGTCGCCTGCTCTTTCTTCGGCTTGATCGGGTATTGCGAGGCGCGCGCTTCGTCGGTCACACGTGCGACCGAGTTGGTGTCGATCTCCTGCGACGCCCGCGTTTCCTTGAAGCGGTTGAGGAACATGTCGTAGATCTGGCGATTGGTCGCCACCGCACGCTCGAGCGAAGCGAGCTCGAACTCCTTGCGGTTGATGCTCTGCACGTTGCCCTTGGCTTCGCCGAGGCTGCGCTCGATCGCTTTTTCGTTCTCTTTCGCGAGCTCGAATTCGTTGCGCAGGCTCGCCACGACCGATTCGACCTGCTGGTTCATGTGCTCGCGCACTTTCTTCAGCTCGGTCTCGGCCTGCATCATCCGCGGGTGCTCGGGCCCATAGCGCAGCGCGAGCTCGTCCACGCGCTTCTGTGCCTCGCGCTCGCTATCCCGCAGCTGGTTCGCGAGATTGTTGCGCATGACGATCGGCAGGACCTCGAGCTTGTCTTTCGAGGTGTTGATCTGGTTGTACGAGTATTCCGCGGCATAGCGCCGCTGGCGCGCGGCAACCAGGCGGTTGGTCAGGTCGACGATATGGGTGCTCGCGCCGCTTTGCGCGAGGCCCTGGGTGTTGATGATTTGCGCGCCTTCGCGATACGCCTGCAGTGCGCGCTGCGAGTCTTCGACGTTCTTCTTCAGGCCTTCGAGGCGTTCGCCCAGCCACTCGCTTGCGCGCCCGGTCATCTCGAAGCGCGCCTGCCGGTCGCTTTCGATATAGGTCTCGGCGATTGCGTTGGCGATCTCGGCCGCGGTCGCCGGATCGGCCGACTCGAAATGGATCTTGATCAGCTGGCTCAGCCGTATCGGCTCGACGCTCATCCTGCCCATCAGCGATCCGATGGCCGCCTCGTGCAGCTGGTATTCGGTCCATGACGGCTCGGGCACCGCGAAACCGAGTTGCGCCTTCAGGCGCTCCTGCCAGCCTTTCTTGCGCTGGCGCGGATCGAAGTCGGGATGCTTGGTCAGGTTGTATTTATCGACGACCTTGACCGCGAGCGCTCGCGCTTTGAGGATCTCGGCCTGCGTCTGGAAGTGTTCGCGCCCGTCGCCGACGTTGGCATACACCTCTTCGGTCGGCGAGACCCGGGCCCGGTTCTGCTCGACGAGCAGCGTCACGCTGGACCGATAGATCGGCGTATCGGTATTCACCACGAGCCAGGTCGCGATGGCGATGGCCGTGGCGAGGCCGAGTATCATCCACTTGCGCTTGGCGATACTGCGCCAGTAGATCACCAGATCCATGGTCTGGGTGCTGTGACGCAAGGCACCCACGATGGACTGCGAGGGGACTAACGCGGTCTCTGCGGACATAATTTGAGAGTACTCTCAGGAGTAGGTGCCGACGCCGCTATCATAGCTTAAAGGGCAGCCGTGAGTAGCTCGCGATAAACGCCTAAAGTTTTTTCAAAAACAATAGTTTGGTCGAAATTGGAGACTGCGATTTCACGCGCGGCGCGGCCCATCCGCAGGCGCTCCGCAGGCGCTTCGTAAAGCGACCGGATCGCCGCGGCGAGCGCTTTGGCGTCGCGAGGCGGCACGAGCAGGCCGTTGACGCCGTGGCTGACCACTTCGCGGCACCCCGGGACGTCGGTGGTGACGATCGGCAAAGCGCACGCGGCGGCCTCGAGCAGGCTGCGCGGGACGCCTTCGCGATAGCTCGGCAGGACCGCGACGTCGATTTCGCGCAGCAGGCGCGGCATGTCGGACACGTGCCCCAGGTAGGTCACCGAGCCCGCTTTCTGCCACTTCGCCACCTGTGACGTCGGCACCGATGCGGGGTTTCCGGGGTCGGGCGAGCCCGCGAGCAGGAACTCGACCGCCAGCCCTTCGGCGCGCAGGAGCCCGGCGGCTTCGATGTATTCGCGGATGCCTTTATCCCACAGCAGCCTCGACGCGAGCAGCACGCGCATGACGGGCGAGGCCTGACGCTCGCCGTCGCGCGGTCTGAACAAGGTCGTGTCGACTCCCGAGCCCATGATGAGGTGCGTCCGGTCCTTGCCTGCGAGGTGCGTTGCAACGAATGCCGCGACGTCGTCCTTGTTCTGAAGGATCAGGCACGAGCCCTCTCCGCTCAGCGCGGCCCTGATCAGCCTTCGAACGACCGGACGCAGCAAGCGCGCGCGAAATCCGTCCGCCGAAAAAACGTAACCCAACCCGGTAACAGCGTTGACCCGGTTGCGTATTCCGAGCCAGCGCGCAATGAGAGAACCATATACCACGCATTTGATCGTGAAGTGGTGCACTATGTCCGGCTTTTCAGCGGCATAGACTGCTGCGATGCGGCGCACCAGCGCGAGCTCCCGTCCCGGATTCAGGCTGCGGCGGTTCATATCGAGCCCGATCCAGCGGAAGCCTTCGGCCCGCAGGAGCTCGCCGTAAGGACCCACCGGCGAGAGCATCACCACTTCGAGGCGCTGCTGGCGCAGGTACTTCGCCAGGGCGAGGCGAAAGTTGTACAGGTACCAGTCGGTGTTCGCGAAAAAAATGATTTTCAAAAGGTTCGCCGGTGAGATGTCACAGTTTGAGCCGCGGCTGCAGCGCATCGATCAAGGTCAGCCCCGGGGTATACGCGAGTGTATGCGTTGCCGGGATGCGGCGGTCCCAGTCCGGCAGGATCCCGGCGACAGGCGTCTCGGCATACGCGGTCGGCGTGAGCATCGTCACCTCGTTGAGCGTCACGGCGTAGCCATAGCGCACCGAGCAGTCCTGCGCCGGCCGGTAGAGCTTCCCGCCCCGCCGGAACATCGCGCCCGCGGGCCGCGCCCGGCGCACGTCCGATATCAC
>JAQGNC010000111.1 GCA_028292065.1 Betaproteobacteria bacterium | reverse complement strand
ACGGTTGGTTTCGGTGACCTTCACTTTGACGCCGGTCTCGTAATGGGTGCTCACCGACGGGCGCAGCGCGAAATTGAGGCCCGCGGTGCCGTCGGGGCGATACGCGAGCTCCGCGAAAGTCGGAGTCTCGAAGCCTTTTCCGGCGTTCGCATAAACCTTGAGGCGCGGGTTGACGTCGAAGGTCGCGCCGGCGACCGGTGAAGTGCGAACGTACTTGAGCGAACCGCTGTCGTTTGCGTTGGCGGCGCCCGTGATGAAGAAGTCTTTCGATTCGAAGCTGACGCGGCTGTGGCGCACGCCTGCCATCAGGAGGACGCGGTCCCACGGATGCCACTCGGCCTGGGCATAGGCGTCGGTGCTGCTGACCCTGTCGTCTTCGTTGCGCTTCAACGCGCCCGCAATGCCGTTGTTGTTGATGAAACCGCGGCGGTTCTCGAGCATGGTTTCGAAGTCGAGCCCGACGCTGATATCGAGCGGCGTGCGCCCGAGCATCGCGTTGTGGCTCCAGCGCACGCCGGCGCCGCCGAAGTTGCGGTCGAGGTCGACGACGCCGCCCGAATGCGTCGCGGCGGCCTGCACCGCGAGCGGAATCGCGAGGTACTGGGTGACCTGCCGGTCGCCTACATACGCCCGCGCCTGGAGCGTATCGTGCGATCCGATCCTGATGTCGTGGATCAGCCCGATCTGGTTCTGCGAGATGCTTTTGCGCGTGTTGAACGTATAGGCCTCGGGCGTCGCCTGGCGCCGGTTCTGCTGCACCTGCGCACGGGTGAGACCGAGCGGGTCCTGGGTTTCGGGCTGGTCGAGGGAGTCCGCGACGAACGTGAAGGTGCCGGCGCTGCCGCCGTCGTATTTGAGCTTCGCGTGCGTCTGGTCGCGCAGCGCGGCGCTGTGGTCGCGGTAGCCTTCGGTGCGAAAAGCGCTCGTGATCGCATTGAGGTTGAACGGCCCGTACTGGCCCCCGACCCCGAGCGCCCACTTGCTCGTCGCGTAGCTGCCGAAGTCGTACTTGCCGGTGATCGTCGGGCGGGGAGGGCCGTCGGCGGTGAAGATCTGGATCACGCCGCCCGCGGCGTTACCGTACATCGACGAAAACGGTCCGCGCAGGACTTCGATGCGCTCGGCGGTGTCGAGGTTGAACGACGCCGCCTGACCCTGGCCGTCAGGCATCGTCGCGGGTATGCCGTCGGAGATGAGGCGCAGCCCGCGCACGCCGAAAGTCGAGCGCGCACCGAAGCCGCGCGACGAGATCTGCAGGTCCTGGGCGTAGTTCTGGCGGTTCTGGACCACGATCCCGGGAACCGCGTTCAGCGCTTCGGAGAGGTTCACCCCGGGGCGGTCTTCATGGAGTGTGCGGGTGCTGACCGTGTCGATCGACACCGGCAGGTCGAAGCTCTCGCGCTCGACGCGCGTTGCGGTGACGGTGACGCCCGGCAGCACGGCGCTCGGCGCCGGCTCCTGTGCGCCGACGGGCGACGCCGCAAGAACGCCGTACGCGAGCGGCAAGGCGATCGAAGCAGACAGTGAGGTTTTCATTGGATTGGTCTTACGACACGCGAAACGCTGTAAAACCGCGTCCACGACTTGAGATTAACGGGAGGCGGGGCCGTTGCGAGTGGAGCGCGACGAGCCCCGGCAGCACGCGTTTGCGGCCGGTTGAAAGCCCGCGCCTCCGATGCCGCATGCATGACGATACCCCCGCCCCTCCAGCCCGCGCTGCGGACCCCTGCTTATGCTGCAAGTCTAGCAAGCGGGGCACGCGTTGAGTAGCGTACGCGCCGCCACGATGCGGATTCCAACACCGCGTGCGTCTATGCGCGTCGCCCGAAAGTGGCTAAAGTAATGCCTCGCTGCGCGAACCGAACAATTCAAAGATGCGGTTCTGAAAAGCGTCGCCGAACGTCGGCGCGTGTCGCGGCAGCCACGGTAATGCAAGCCCGCGGGGTCAACCTGGATAGCTCGAGGTTCGACGTTCGGCGGTGTATCAATCCAGGAGGGATTATGAAGAAGCTTTTGATGGCGGCGGCGCTGACTGCCGCATTCGGTACGACCGTATACGCCCAGACGACCGAAGAACTGCTGAAAGACGGCAACGGCGGCAACCCGGATAACGTGCTGACCTACGGCATGGGTTACCACCAGCAGCGCTACAGCCCGTTGAAGCAGGTCAACAAGAACACGGTGAAGCGACTGGTTCCGGTGTGGAGCCTGTCGCTCGCGAACGAGTTCGGCGAGCAGGCCCAGCCGCTCGTCTACAACGGCGTGATGTACGTGGCGAACGTGAAGCGCGTGGTCGCGATCGACATCGGCACCGGCCGCCAGTTGTGGGAATACGCGATCGACTGGGAACCCCAGGTCGCGCGCGTGGTGTGCTGCGGCCTGTCGAACCGCGGCGTCGCGCTCTATAACGGAAAAGTCTACGTCGCCTCGCTCGATGCGCAACTGCGTGCGCTCGACGCGAAGACCGGCAAGGAAGTCTGGAAGACCAAAGTCGCCGAGTGGAAAGAAGGCTACTCGATCACGGGCGCGCCCACGGTCCAGAACGGCGTGCTGATGACGGGCATGACCGGCGGTGAATACGGCGTGCGCGGCTTCATCGCCGGCTACGATCCCGAGACCG
>JAQGNC010000104.1 GCA_028292065.1 Betaproteobacteria bacterium | reverse complement strand
GTCGTGCATCCACGCGCCGCAGCTCTTGCCGAAGTGCTCGAGCAGCCTCTGCGGATCGGCTTGCGCGAGCTCGCCGATGGTGCGGATGCCGAGCGCTTCCAGGCGCGCGGTCGCCTTCGGCCCGATGCCGTTCACCTTGCGCACGGGCAGCGGCCAGATGCGCGCAGGCACATCGGCGTGGGAGAGGATGGTCACGCCGCCGGGCTTCTCGAGGTCGGACGCGATCTTGGAAAGCAGCTTGTTCGGCGTCACCCCGATCGAGCACGAGAGCCCGGTCGCTGCACGCACCGCGGCCTGTATCGACACCGCGATCTCGCGCGCTCGAGTCCACAGCGAGGCCGTTTCGGTCGTGCCGCCGGCGGTCACGAGCTCGGTCAAGTCCATATAGATCTCGTCGATCCCGCGGTCTTCGACGAGCGGTGCGATCGCACGCACCGCGTCCTTGAACAGATGCGAGTAGCGGCGATACTGGTCGAAGTCCGCGGGAAGCAGCAGCGCGTCGGGCGCGAGCTTCGCCGCTTTCATGAGACCCATGCCCGAGTTGACCCCGAGCGCGCGCGCTTCATACGTCGCGGTCGTGATCACCCCGCGGCCGGAATACTCCCGCAGCGTCGGAATGGCGCCGGCGGGCTCATCGTCGACGATGCGCCGGCGCCCGCCGATGACGACCGGCATGCCGCGAAGCTCGGGACGAGTGAGGAGCTCGACCGACGCATAGAACGCGTCCATGTCGAGATGGGCGATGAATTTCAAGAGGGATACAGAGTGCGACGCGGAAAATCGACTGATCCGTCATTCCGGACGCGCGCGAGCGCAGGTGATCCGGAATCCATTTAAAAACGGGCTTACGGTCAAAATGGATTCTGGCCTGCGCCAGAATGACGACAACTCCACGTGTCGTGATTCCGGACGCTCGCGGGCGCAGGTGATCCGGTACGCATTTTAAACCGTCGACGTCAAAATGGATTCCGGCGTGCGCCGGAATGACGACAACTCCATGCATCGTCATTCCGGACGCGCGCGAGCGCAGGTGATCCGGAATCCATTTTAAACCGTCGACGTCAAAATGGATTCTGGCCTGCGCCAGAATGACGACAACGCCAAACCGATTCCGGCGTGCGCCGGAATGACGAGGCCGTCGGCCGTGCTAACCGAGTGACTTTCCCTGCCCGTGCTTTTCCAGCATCGCCTCGATGAACGGCGCCCACGCGGCGTTCGGCTCCCATATTTCATGCATGGGCGCAAACGCGCGGTCCGCGTCCCAGCCTTCGCGGATGACGCGGTAGAGCCCGAGGAAAGCGCTGACTCGCTTGTTCGCGGCGCAGTGGACGTAAAGCTTTCGGCCGCGATGCCGTTCCATCGCGTCGAAGAATGCGAAGAGATCGCTCTCCATCGGCGCGTCGAACTTGACCGGGATGTGCACGTAAGTCATGCCGAGCGCCGACACGGTACCCGCTTCGTCGGGAAGCGAGTACCGCGGGTCGTCGTGGAGCGCGAGATTGATGACGACTTCGGTGCCGTCCGCCGCGACCGCACCGAGCTCGTCGACCGAAGGCTGGCCCGAAGTGGCGAGCGCGGCGTCGATCCGCAGGTAGTTGAGTATCCCGGTGACGGCGCCGTCACTCATCGCTTATACCGACAGCGACATCAGCAGGAAAGCCGTGCCCGCGAGCGAAAGCGTGCCGCCGATCGCGCGGGCGGTTCTGAGCTGCGGACGCTTGCGGTCGATGACGCGCGCGAGCCCGTAGCCTGCGAGCACGACCAGCACCTGCACCGCCGTCAGCCCCGCGAGATAAGCGAAGAGCGGCGTCTGCTCGGCGCCGACGATCGCTTCACCGTAGGCATAACCATGCGCGACGCCGGCGAACGCGAACAGGCCGAGCGCCGCCCTGCTCCTCAGGACCGGTCCGGCGTTCAGCAGCAGCACGCCGAAGACCACCAGCGTCACGGCGACCCATGCGTCGGGATAAGGGACCGCGGCTCGCCAGAAATGAAGCAGCGTGCCGCCGAGCGCTGCGAGCAGGAACGTGGCGACCGCGCCCGCGCGCTGGCCGAAGTAATAGCACGCGGCGCCGATCGCGAGAACGAAGAGCAGGTGGTCGAGCCCGATCACCGGATGCGCGAGACCGGAGAGGAGGCCTTCGAACAAGGTGGAAGGCGTCGCACCGCCCATGGGGTGGTGTGCGTACGCGACCGCCGGAAGGGCCGCGGTAACGATCAGTGCTGCGTAGCGTCGGGTTCTCATTGTTTGTGTCCTCTCCTCGAAGGTTGATGATGCGAATGCAGCTTGCGGTAAGCTTTCGGCCGAAGAATAGCATCAGGAGAATCTCATGACAGCATCCTCGGCGGGCAGTCCCCGCGCAAAAGTCGAGCACCTCCAAGGCACTGAATGGCAGCAGGCGCGCTCGTTCTGCCCCGCGGTCGTCACCGAAGGCGGCCGCACCGTATGGCTCGCGGGCCAGACCACGCTGGTCGACCTCGAAGGCCGCGACATCACCGGCAACTTCGAAGCACAGGCGCGAACGATATTCGCGCTGATCGACCGCACGCTCGCGCGCGCCGGAGGCACGCTCGCCAATCTCGTGACGATGACGGTCTTCATCAACGACCCGCGCAACGGCGATCGCTTCGTGCAGATCCGCAACGAGCACTTCACCGACGGCCGCTTCCCGGCAAGCGCGCTCGTGACGGTGTCGAACTTCGCGCGGCCGGGGTGTGTGATCGAGATCCAGGGCATCGCGGTGATCCAGTGAAGAAGTCGTAGCGTGTTCGAGCGCGCGCTCAATCCGCCTTGATATTCGCCGCTTTCGCGAGCCTGGTAAAAAGCGCGATCTGCTCGGCCACGTATCTGTCGAACGCTTCGGGCGCGATCGGCACCGGCTCCGCGCCGATCGCGTTCCAGCGCTCCTTCGATTCTGCAAGGTTGAGGATGCGCGAGACTTCCTGGTTGAGCTTGGTCACGATCGGCCGCGGCGTCTTCGCCGGCGCGAGCAGGCCGAACCACGTCTGCCACTGGTAACCGGGAACACCCGCTTCCATCAGCGTCGGCACGTCGGGCAGCACCGCGACGCGTTTCGCGGGCGAGACCGCGAGCGCGATGAGCTTGCCTTCCTTGATGAAAGGTACCGCGTTCGACGCCGGCGCGAGCGTGAACTGGACGCGCCCGACCATCGCTTCGGTGATCTGTTCAGGCACCGACTTGTAAGGCACGTGAATGACGTTGAGACCGGCGAGGCTCACGAAAAGCTCGGCTGAAAAGTGGGTCGCGCTGCCGATGCCCGCCGAAGAGAACGTGACGTGGCCGGGTTTCGCTTTCGCCATCGCGATGAGGTCCTTGACGTTCTTCACGCCGAGACCCGGGCTGACCACGAGCACCGCAGGCACGCTCACCGTCGTGGTGATGCCGGCGAAATCCTTGGCGGTGTCGTAAGGCAGCTTGGCGTACATCGCAGGGGCGACCGCGTGCGACGCGGACACCGACAGCAGCGTGTAGCCGTCGGGGTTCGCGCCCGCGACGGTCTGCGCAGCGATGATGCCGCCGGCGCTCGGCCGGTTGTCCGCGATGACCTGCTGCTTCCAGCTTTCGGATAAGCCTTTGCCGATGACCCGAGCCGAGATGTCGACCGTGCTGCCCGCGCCGAAACCGATGACGATGCGTATCGGCTTGGTCGGATACGCGGCGGCGACGGCGTCGGCGGCAAGCGCGCCGCAAGGCGTCGCTGCGATTGCAGTGAGTGCGCAAAGGCCGATCAACTTTGCGCGTCGTTCATTTTGGTGCGGCATGCGGGCTCCCCGGTTCGTTATCGGTGCGCGTCGTCGATGTGTACCAGACGCGCTCCCGTGATTACAACTACCAGCGCAGCGCGGAGAGCAAGATCCGTGCAATGCCCGGTTGAATTGACCGGCCCGTGGGCGTCCGCTACATTCGACGCACTTCGCAACTCGCGCAGCACACACTCACTCGCACGATGCCATGAGAGCCTATCACGACCTCGGCGGCACGCCCGCCGGCCCCATAGACCACGACGAGCACGCGCTGCAGCTCTGGGAAAAACGCATCGAAGCGCTGCTCGTGCTGCTCACGCGCAAGAAGATCCTGCGCATCGACGAGAACCGCCGAGGCCTCGAATCGCTCGGCAGCGAAGCCTACTTCGCCGCGAGCTATGCCGAGCGCCGCATGCTGTCGATGTCGAACAACCTCATCATGAAAGGCGTCATTTCGGTCGAAGCGCTCGCGGCGAAGATCGCGGAGATCGAAAGCCGCGTAGACCCGCTGCCGTGAACGCAACCGCAGACATGGTCACACAGCCCGCGTTCAAGGCAGGCGAGCGCGTGCACGTGCGCCAGGTGGATTCGCAGGGTCACATCCGCACGCCGCACTACATCCGCGGCAAGACCGGCGTGATCGAGCGCTTCGTCGGTTTTTTCCGGAACCCGGAAGAGCTCGCCTACGGCCGCAGCGGCGAGCCGCATCGCGCGCTGTATCGCGTGCGCTTCGTTCAGTCGCACGTGTGGCCCGATTACGGCGGCGCCGCGGGCGACACCATCGACATCGACATCTACGAGCACTGGCTGCAGCCGGTGAACCCATCATGAGCCACGACCCTGCCGATCATCACGGCCACGGCGATCACGCCCACGGCCATCGCCACCCCAACCAGCCCGACCACGACGACACCCTCACCTATTACCGCAAGCTCGAGATGGCGGTGCGCGAGCTGCTGATTGAAAAGAACATCATCTCCGCGGATGAAGTTCGGAAAGTCGTCGAAAACATCGAAAGCCGCAGCCCCGAAGGCGGCGCGCGCGTCGTCGCGCGTGCGTGGAGCGACCCGCAGTTCAAACAGGCGCTGCTCGAAGACGCAACCGCTGCGTGCGCGAGCATGGGTTTCGAGATGGCGCTGTACGACGTGCAGCTCACCGTCGTCGAGAACACCCCGGACGTGCACAACATGGTCGTCTGCACCCTGTGCTCGTGCTACCCCCGCATGCTGCTCGGGCTGCCGCCGGCGTGGTACAAGAGCCGCGCCTACCGCTCGCGCGCGGTGCGCGAGCCGCGCGCGGTGCTGCGCGAGTTCGGGCTCGAGCTTCCCGACACCGTGTCGGTGCGCGTGCACGATTCGACCGCGGATCTGCGCTATCTCGTGCTGCCGATGCGGCCCGAAGGCACTGAGGACATGAGCGAAGCCGAGCTCGCGGCGATCGTGAATCGCGACAGCATGATCGGCACGGCGGTGGTTGCCGCCCCGAAGTAAAGCAGGAATCAGGGGTCTGACCCCGTCGATGCCCGACGACCCGTCACAGCCTCACTGAGCCTCTTTGCGTCCTTTCTTTTTCCTTTGCGTCCCTTCCTCCTGCTTTTGATTTCTCGTCTGCAATGAAAATCACCGCAGCAGTCGGCGCATTCGACCGCACCCAGCCGCTGCTCGATGGGCGCGTGCCGGTCGAAGGCTTCGACGTCGCGTGGACTTCGGGCGAGCTCGAAAGCCTTTTCAGCCGCGCGTTCGAAACCGCCGAGTTCGACGTGACCGAGCTCTCGTTCTGCAACTACCTGATCGCGTGCGCGCGCGGAGGCAGCCCGTACGTGGCGATGCCGATATTCCCGACGCGCTGCTTTCGCCATCACGCGTTCTTCGTTCGCACCGACCGCGGCATACGCACCGCGAAGGATCTCGAAGGCAGCCGCGTCGGGCTGCGCGAATATACGAATACGGTATCGCTGGTCGCGCGCGGCATCCTGCAGGCCTATTACGGGGTCGATCTCTCGCGCATCCGCTGGGTCGTCGGCGACGTCGACCAGCGCGAGCGCAGTGCCTCGCAGATCCGGGCGCCCGCGATCGAAGGCATGGATATCGCCACGTCCGGCGGACGCCTGCTCGGCGAGATGCTGGCGAGCGGCGAGATCGACGGCCTCATCTCGTATACCCCGCCGCGCGCGCTCGGCAGCCCTGGCGTCGGGCGCCTCTTCGAGCGCTGGTGGGAAGACGAGCAGCGCTACTTCAAGGACACCGGGATCTTCCCGATCATGCACGTCGTCGCGATCAAGCGCGCGCTGGTGGAAAAGCATCCGGCGCTGCCCGGCGCGCTGTATCGCGCGTTCTGCGAAGCCAAGGCGATGACGATCCGCGATCTCGAGATCGAGCAGGCGCCGAAGACGATGCTGCCGTGGGCGCCCGCGCACCTGATGGAGACGCGGCGCGCGCTGGGGCACGATTTCTGGCCATACGGCGTGGACGCGAACCGGGTCACGCTCGAAGCGCAGGTCGACTGGGCGTTTCGGCAGGGGTTGATCGAGCGCGTCGTCCCGCTCGACGAGTTCTTCGTGAATGCGCCTGTTTGAAAATCGAGCCTGGCGTGCGCCAGGATGACGGCGCTTTGAGGGCGCGCTTCGCCGTCATCGGCTACGGCGCGATCACCGACGAGATGATCGGCGCGCTGGAAGCGCTCGATGAGCTCGATCGTCTGACAGCGGTGCTCGTGCGCAGCGACCGTGTCTTGCAAGCACACGAGAAAGCCGCCGGGCGCTTCAAAGTCGTGAGCAGCATCGAAGCGCTGCTCGATACCGCGCCCGAAGTGGTCTGCGAGTGCGCGGGTCAGGACGCGCTTCGCGAATTCGGCGAGGCAGCGCTCGCGAGCGGACGCGACCTGGTCTGCGCGTCAGTCGGCGCGCTCGCACAGCGCGAGCTTGCCGCGCATCGCGGGCCGGCTCGCGCATCCTCATTCCCTCCGGCGCGGTCGCGGGAATCGACGGGCTGCTCGCGGCCAGAACCGCCGGTCTGCGGCAAGTCACTTACACCTCGGTCAAACCGCCGCTGTCGTGGACAGGCACGCCGGGCGAGGGCAAGCTCGCCGGCGCCGCTCGCGAGCAGCGCACAACGCTCTTCGAAGGCACCGCCCGCGAAGCCGCCCTGCTCTACCCGAAGAATGCCAACGTCGGCGCGACCGTCGCTTTCGCAGGGCTAGGGCTCGACCGCACGACCGTCGAGCTCGTGTCCGATCCCGCGGTGAGCGGCCCGCTCGGCATCATCGAAGCCGAAGGCGATTTCGGCACGTTCCGTTTCGAAATCCTCGCGTACGCTTCGCAGTCGAACCCGAAGACCTCGACGCTCACCGCACACAGCATGCTCGCGGCAGTGCGCGACGGCGTGTGCTTCGCGCTGCCGCACACGCCCGCTGACCCGGGGCTGTAGTGCAGGCGCCTTCGCCTGCAGCAGTTTTGCTCGATGGGGTGGGATGGTCCTGGATCAAACCGGGGTCTGACCCCAAAAAGCCGGGGTCAGACCCCGTTGAACGCTCAGGACACGCCCGGGCTACACGTCAATCGACGCGTATCCCCGCCGCGCGTATCACTTTCCCCCACTTCTCGACTTCGAGCCTGATCTGCGCCGCGAACTGCTCGGGCGTGCTCGCGATGACCTCGTAGCCCTGCGCGGCGATGCGCTCGCGAATGTCGGGCTGGGCAAGGATGCGCTGGATTTCGGCGCTCAACTTCGCGACCACGGCTTTCGGCGTTCCGGCGGGAACGAGGAGACCCGCCAGCGTATCGGCCTCCTGCCCTTTGAAACCGACTTCGGCCATCGTCGGCACGTCGGGCAGCGCCGGCGAGCGCATTGCAGCGGTCACTGCGAGCGCGCGCAGCCGTCCGGCCTGGATGTGCGGCACGACCGGCGGCAGCACGGTGCACGCGATCGGCACCTGGTTGCCCGCGACCGCGGCGACTGCGGGACCCGCGCCGCTGTAAGGCACGCGAACGATGTCGAGCTTGACCGTCATCCTGAACAGCTCGGCGGAAAGATCCGGCGTCGTGCCGACACCGGGAGTGCCGATGTTGAACTTCTTCCCGTCTTTCTTCAGCAGCGCGATCAGCTCCTGCATCGACTTCACCGGCACCGACGAGTGCGCGGTGAAGACGTTCGGCGCCGCAGCCGCATTGGTGATCGGCAGGAAGCTCTTGAACGGGTCGTATGGCGCTTTTGAATAAAGTGTCGGATTGACCATATAGCTCGAGCTCACCCCGAGGAGCGTATGGCCGTCGGGATTCGCGTGCGCCGCGAGCCCCATGCCGATGTTGCCGCCCGCGCCCGCGCGATTGTCGACGACGACCGGCTGGCCCCACGCTTCGGTGAGCTTCTGCCCGACGAGCCGCGCGACCACGTCGGTCGACCCTCCCGGCGCAAAAGGCACGATGATGCGAATCGGGTGTGACGGGTATGGGGCTTCGCCGGCGAGCGCGGCCGCAGGCGTGATGCACATTGCAACCAGGACTGGAACGCTGCGGCAAAAATTCATCGCTACCCTCCCGTGGCGTGAACCTGCGGTGCTCCGAGGCGAACCCTACCGCAATATCGCAGGCGGGGCCCCTCTGCTTCAAACCGGGGTCAGACCCCATGCAACCAAAACCGGGGTCTGACCCCTCGCGCGGGTGGGGTCTGACCCCGGCTTCATCGGGGTCAGACCCCGGTTTGAAAGCCGAGCATGCCTGCGAGGGTCTTACTCGGCGCCGCAGGTTCGAGGCAGATCCGCCGCTCGAGCGCTTCGAGGTGGCGGCTCATGACCTGCGCCGCTTCTGCAGCGTCGCCCTGCTCGATGAGCTCGACGATGCGTGCGTGCTCGTCATGCTCGCACGACGAATTCCCCGGGCGCTCGTAAAGCGCGACGATCAGCGAGCAGCGCGACATCAGCTCCGACAGGTAATCGCGCAGGATCGCGTTGCCGGCGAGATCGGCGAGCCGCAGGTGGAAAGCGCTGGCGAGCCGCGCCCATGCCGGCTGGTCCGCGCGGCCCAGCGCTTCGTGCTCGACAGCGAGATGCTGTCGCAGCGATGCGAGATCGGCTGTGGTGGCATTGCGCACGACGAGCGGGAGGACCGCCGCTTCGAGCGCGCGCCGCGCTTCGAATACCGCGCGGGTTTCCTCCGGGGTCGGTTGCGCGACGATCGCGCCGCGGTTGGGGCGCAGCTGCACGATGTGCTCGTGCGCGAGGCGCCGCAGCACCTGTCTCACGATCGTGCGGCTGACACCGAACAGATCCGACAATGCCGCTTCCGGTAGCCGCGTTCCGGGCAGCAGCCGGTGGCTCATCACGCTGTCGAAGATCGCGGCGTGGATGCGGCTTTCCGAGCCTGTGCTGTGCGGGGCGTTCATGGGTTATCGATTTCGTAAGCGGTTACGACGCCGGCACCGCTCATAGCTGCGCGAGACCCGCGCGCGCAAGCAGCCATTCGGCGCTGTCGTTCCACACGTCCATCTGCACGATGAGGCGATCGCGCACGACGTAGCGGTCGACATAACGATTGCCTTCGAAAGGCGTTCCGTCGAGCCATGCGCCATACAAGGTGCCGCAGTTGTAGACGATCGCGTGCGCCGCACTTCCGCCTGCGACGACCTCGGTGCTTTCGAAACGCTTCTTCACCCACGCATAGCGCGAGCGGTTGAACGCCGCGCATTCGGACGGATCGCTCAATCGGACGTCCGCCGGTGAAACGGATGCGAAGCTCCGGTCCCACGAATCTGCGCGCGGCATCCGGATCGGGAATCATGAGCACTCGCAAGTATTCGTCGACGATTGCCGCGGCGTCGGCGGTGCTCGATACTGGGGCGTGGGACACCGGGTTTGCCTCCGAATTGCACCAAAGACGTGCTGGAAGTTGTATTCGATCGTGCCCGGCGAGTGTGTGCAACAACCCGGCCGGAACGTATTCAGCCTCTCATGCGATGGTTGGGCACAGTGGGAAATATGGCGTGGTACAGCGCGTGCTTAGGGCTGCGCCCGGCCAGCATTCTCATCCTCACACGTGGAGACTTCCCTATGATCCGCCGCTCCTTCATCTCCGCCGCGATCGCGCTCATCGGCGCCGGGCTCACGCACGCTTGCCTCGCCGCAGAGCCGATCAAGATCGGTCTCGTCACCGCGCTGTCCGGCCAGTCCGCGCTCGCGGGTGAAGCCATCACTCGCGGGCTCACGATCGCGATCGACGAGATCAACGCGAAAGGCGGATTGCTCGGCGGGCGCAAGCTCGAGCTGGTCAAGCGCGACGACGAAGCCAATCCCGCGAAAGGCACGACCGCCGCGCGCGAGCTCATCTTCAAGGACAAGGTGGCGGTGCTCTTCGGCGGCCTCGACACCCCGGTCTCGATGGCGATCGTGCCGATCGCCAACCAGAACAAGGTGCCTTTCATGGGACCGTGGGCGGCGGGCACGCCGATCACCCACAACGGCGCGAACCCGAATTTCGCGTTCCGCGTCTCCGCAGTGGACGAAGTGGTCGATCGCGCGATGCTCCAGTACGGGCAGAAGACTTTCAAGACCGCGAAAGCCGGCATCATCCGCGTGAACAATTCGTGGGGAGAGTCGAACGAGCAGGGCCTCATCGCCGCGCTTGCCGCGAAGAACATGAAAGCGGCAGGCATCGAGCGCTTCGAAGCGAACGACGTCGACGTCGTGCCGCAGCTCACGCGCTTGAAAGCCGCGGGCGCAGACACCCTCTTCCTCGTCGGCAACGTCGGTCCTTCGGCGCAGGTCGTGAAGTCGCTCGACCGCATGGGCTGGAAAGTCCCGGTGGTCTCGCACTGGGGCCCCGCGGGCGGACGCTTCACCGAGCTCGCCGGCCCCAGCGCGAAGGAAGTGCACTTCGTCCAGACCTACAGCTTCTTCGGCAAGCAATCGCCGGTCGGCGACAAAGTGATCAAGGCACTGATGACGAAATACCCGGACGTCAAGGGTCCTGCCGACATCACGCCCGCCGTCGGCGTCGCGAACGCCTACGACGCGATGCACCTCGCGGCGCTCGCCATCGCCAACGCCGGCTCGACCGACGGCGATGCCATCCGCCAGGGTTTCTACAAGATCGACCGCTACGTGGGCCTCATCAAGACCTACGTCAAACCGTTCTCCCCCACTGTCCACGACGCGCTCGGCGAGAACGATTACGTGTGGGCGCAGTTCATCGACAACAGGATCGTGCCGGTCGGCGCGAACTGAACGGGCGCCTCGGCATCGCTTCGTCGCGTCGCTCCTCGCAATGACCCATCGGTCATCGCGAGGAGCGCAGCGACGCGGCGATCGCGTGGCGCACGCAAAAGCCGTTGACTCGTGCTCCTCACCTCCGCCCTCATCACCGGCCTCGGCCTCGGCAGCATGTACGGCCTGATGGCGCTCGGTTTTCACGTGACTTACGCGGTGTCGGGGACGGTCAATTTCGCGCAGGGCAGCTCGATGATGCTCGGCGCGGTGCTGACTTTCGCTTTCGCGACGACGCTCGGCTGGCCGCTGCCGCTCGCCATACTGTTAGCGCTCGTGCTGTGCGCGCTCTACGGCCTCGTCGTCGAATTCGTCGCGGTGCGTCCTTTCGCGAGCCGCGGTTCGGATGCGTGGCTGATGGCGACGGTCGCGCTCGGGATCGTGCTCGACAACGCGGTGATGTTCAGCTTCGGCAAGGAGCCGCGCAGCCTCCCTTCCCCGCTCGCGGTGACGCCGATCGAGCTCGGCGGCGTGGGGCTCGGCGTCTATCCGCTGCAGCTCTTGATCCCGGTGGTCGGGCTCGCGCTCGCCGCGATCCTGCATAGCGTGTCCAGGCGCACGCGCTGGGGCATCGCGATGCTCGCGGTCGTGCAGAACCGCGACGCTTCGCGCCTCATGGGCATACCCATCACGCGCTGCATCGCCGGCGCATACGCGCTCTCGACCGTTTTCGCCGGTGTGGCGGGTGTGCTGATCGCGCCGCTGTTCAACGTGCATTCGGAGATGGGAACGCTGTTCGGCCTGAAAGCGTTCGCGGTCGCGATCCTCGGCGGCATCGGAAGCGCGTGGGGCGTGATGATCGCGGGGCTGCTGTTCGGAATCATGGAATCGTTCATCACCGCGACCATGGGCTCGACCTACACCCAGATCGTCACGTTCGCGATCGTGATCGCGGTCCTCGCGTGGCGCCCCAACGGCCTGGTCGGCCGCACGGCGGTGAACAAGGTATGAGCGGCGCGCACGCGGTCGCGAGCGCAGCCGTCGCCTCTCTCGATACCGGCACCGCCGCGCGCTACACCGCGTTGCGTGCGCTGGCGTGGGCGCTCTTCGCAGCGCTCGCCATCGCCGCTGCGCTCGGGGTCAACGGCTATTACGTTTTCGTGCTCGCGAACGTCGCGCTGCTGGCGATCGTCGGCGTCGGGCTCAACGTGTTGCTCGGCCTCTCCGGACAGGTCTCGTTCGGCCACGTCGGGTTCTTCGCGATCGGCGCGTATGCGGTCGGCGTGCTCACGACCAAAGCGGGCTGGCCTTTCTGGCCGGCGTGGCTCGCGGGCGCGGGAATCGCCGGCGCGATGGGCGCGCTGCTCGCGCTGCCGGCGCTGCGAGTCAAAGGGCCGTATCTCGCGATGATCACGATCGCTTTCGGCTTCATCGTCGAGCACAGCGCGGCCGAGCTTCGCGATCTCACCGGCGGCCAGAACGGCATCATGGGAATTACCGGGCCGTCGCTCGGCGGTTACGCGAGCGGCGAACGCGCGATCGCCATACTCGCCGTGCTCACGGCAATCGCGGCGACGCTCGCGTTCACGCGCCTGTCGCGAGGCACGTGGGGTGCGGCGATGCGCGCAGTTCGCGACAGCGAAACCGCTGCGGAGTCGATCGGGCTCGATCCTCTTGCGACGAAGACGGTCGCGTTCGCGATCTCGGCTTTCCTCGCGGGCGTGGCGGGCGGGCTTTTCGCGCCGCTCTCGGGAATGATCACGCCGGGCAGCTTCGGCTTCATACAGTCGATCCTCTTCGTGCTCGTCGTCATGATCGGCGGCGCGGGCTCGGTCGCGGGGCCGTTGATCGGCGCGGGAATCGTCGGGCTGCTTCCCGAAGCGCTGGCGAGCCTCGAGGAATACCGCCTGCTTTTCTTCGGCGCGCTCCTGCTCGTGGTGCTGTGGGTCGCGCCTCGAGGCGTGGCCGGACTGGCGAGCGGCATCTATCGGCGGCTGCAGCGCCGCGACGCGCGCGTGCCGCCTCCCGCGCACGCAGCGATACGCACGCCGCTGAAAGACAGACCTCGCGCACGACTGCGTGCGAGCGCGCTCACGATGGTGTTCGGCGGCGTGCGCGCGGTCGAAGGGTTGACGCTCGAAGCCGCGCCCGCCGCGGTCACCAGCCTCATCGGCCCGAACGGCGCCGGCAAAAGCACCGCGCTCAATATGCTGAGCGGGTTCTACCGACCGACCGCGGGCGCGGTCGCGCTCGGCGACGTGCCGCTCGATGGGCGTCCGGCGCACGCCATCGCACGCTGCGGGGTTGCGCGCACCTACCAGACTTCGCAGCTTTTCGGCAGTTTGAGCGCCGAGGAGAACGTCGCGCTCGCGGCCACTCGGGGGGACCTGGGCGCGCTGCTCGGCGCCGCTCGCGTACGCTCGGCGCAGGTGAGCGATCGCAGCCGCGCCTTGCTCGCGTTCTGCGGCTACCGCGGCGACGCGGGCGTGCCTACCGCGGATCTGTCGCACGTCGACCGGCGCTTGGTCGAGATCGCTCGCGCGCTCGCGACCGACCCCGACGTGCTCCTGCTCGACGAGCCCGCAGCGGGGCTCTCGCGCGAGGACAAGGCGCGCGTCGGCGCGCTGCTCCGCGAGATCGCGTCCGCGGGCATCGGCGTGCTGCTCGTCGAGCACGACATGACCCTCGTCATGGGCATCTCGGACCACGTGATCGTGCTCGACGCCGGGCGCTTCCTCGCGGCGGGCGAACCTCGCGAGATCCAGCAGAACGACGCGGTGAGGCAGGCGTATCTCGGTGAATCGCTGGCGCCTCCCGCGCGCGACGGGCGTGCGGCGGCGGCGATGGCGACCGAAACACTTGGCGTCGGCCATCTCACCGCGGGATATGGCGCCGAACCGGTACTGCACGACGTCAGCCTCACGCTGCGGCAAGGCGAGACGCTCGCGCTGCTCGGCGCCAATGGCGCGGGCAAATCGACATTCATGCGCGCGCTCGCCGGCCTGCATCGCCCGGTGAGCGGCGGCATCCATATCGACGGGGCGGAGATTTCGAACCTGCCCGCCGAGCGCATCGTGCAGCGCGGGCTCGTCCTCGTGCCCGAAGGCCGCCAGGTCTTTCCGGAGCTCTCTGTGCTCGACAACATCAGGCTCGGCGCTTTTCTTCAGCCGGAGAGTGTCGACGCCCGCGTGCAGGCGGTCCTCGATCGTTTCCCGCCGCTGCGCGCGCGATTGCAGCAGCGCGCCGGGCTGCTGTCGGGCGGCGAGCAGCAGATGCTCGCGATCGCCCGCGGACTGATGGCGAGACCGAAAATCCTGCTGCTCGACGAGCCTTCGCTCGGCCTCGCGCCGAAAGTGATCGAAGACCTTTTCGCCGCGCTCGACCGGCTGCGCAGCGAATCGATGACGCTGCTCGTCGTCGACCAGATGGCCGGCCTCGCCCTCGCCCTGGCGGACCGGGCGTGCGTCCTCGAGAGCGGGCGTATCGTCGCGCAGGGCACCGCGGCGCAGATCGCAGCGGACCCGACGCTCACGGAGGCTTATC